>CAZCRV010000212.1:0-3577 GCA_964501175.1 uncultured Clostridium sp. | reverse complement strand
TGATACGCACTGCGAACATGATGGACATGATCTGCATTGTTTTCGTCAGAGGCAAAAAACCGACCGAGGAGATGGTTGAGCTGGCAGAGGAGTGCGGCATTGCCGTGATGTGCAGCGACAAGCGCGCATTTGAGGCAAGCGGTATTCTGTATGCTGCGGGACTGTCCCACAGTGCCGGGGGTCAATGATGTCTGACGTTGTAAAGTTTCATTTTGACGTGGACGGCTCGGACTTTTCGTCCGCCGGTGCTGCGTCTGTTGCGGTCAAGAAAAAGCTGCGCCAGCTTGGGTATTCGCCTGAGGTGATCAGACGCGTGTCGATCGCCATGTACGAGGGAGAGATCAATATGGTCATTCACGCCAACGGCGGCACCGCCGACGTCGAGGCTTCCGATGACAAGATCGTCATCATCCTTGCGGACAAGGGCCCGGGTATCCCCGACGTGGAGCTTGCCATGCAGGCAGGCTATTCCACGGCCAAGGATCATATCCGCAATCTCGGATTCGGCGCAGGCATGGGTTTGCCGAACATGATCAAATATACGGACGATCTGCGTATCGATACCGTAGTGGGAGAGGGAACCACCATTACCATGACGGTTCTGCTCTGAAAAAATCATCAAATGATGCGAGGTGTGTATGATACGAGAGTACGAGCACTCGGTATCACTTGATATCGAAAAATGCAAGGGCTGTACCGCGTGTCTGAAGCGTTGCCCGACCGAGGCCATCCGTATCCGTGACGGCCATGCGGTCATCAATTCGGTGCGATGCATCGATTGCGGCGAATGCATACGCGTCTGTCCTTACAAGGCCAAAAAGGCCACACACGATTCCTTGTCTGTTCTGAATGATTACAAATATACGGTCGCGCTCCCCGCGCCCTCGCTCTACGGACAGTTTGACAATCTTGATAACATCGGCTATATCATCCGAGGACTTTTGGACCTTGGCTTTGACGACGTGTTTGAGGTTGCGTGCGCGGCAGAGCTGGTCAGTGCCTATACGCGTAAGTACATCAACAGAGAGGACGTGAAAAAGCCCGTAATCAGCTCGGCCTGCCCGACGATTATGCGCTTGATCAGTACCAATTACCCTTATTTGTGTGAGAATATCATGCCTATCCTGCCACCCATCGACATTGCAGCCATGCTTGCAAGAGAGAAGGCCATGGCAGAGCGTCCCGAGCTTTCGGATGAGGATATCGGCATTATCTTTATCTCACCCTGTCCCGCCAAGGTCAGTTACGTCAAGAACAACTTTGCGGGAGAGCGCAATTACGTGTCCGCGACCGTTTCGGTCAGAGACGTGTATTTCGCGCTGCTTGACAAGATGAACAAGTATAAGGAGGAGCCCTACGAGGTCACCGAGGCAGGTATCATTGGTATCGGCTGGGCGTCCACGGGTGGCGAATCCACCGCAATCCTCAACGACCGCTACTTAGCGGCCGACGGGATTGAAAACTGTATCCGCGTGCTTGACCGCATTGACAGCGCGGATATCACAACGCTTGATTTTGTTGAGCTCAACGCTTGCAACGGCGGCTGTGTAGGCGGTGCGATGACGGTGGCAAACCCCTATATCGCGCAGGCAAGACTGCAGTCTCTCAAGCGTTATCTGCCCGTTTCCCCCAACAGACCCGCAAGCGATTGGATTCCCGATAAGTATTTCCACGAGAAAGAGATCGAGTACAATCCCTACGGACTGCTTTCCTCCGACCGTCGCACGGCCATGCGCATGATGAGTGACATCGAGTGCATCGGCAAGGCGCTGCCGGGACTTGATTGCGGCTCGTGCGGTGCTCCCAATTGCATGGCGTTTGCCGAGGATATCGTCAAATGCGAGGCAGGTGCGGACGAATGCACCGTCATGCTCAAGCGTCTGATGAAGGAGCGCGGCATTGAAACGGAGCGTGCGGAGATCCTCCGTCGCTTTGACGAAATTATTCAAAACAATCACCGTGACGAGGAGGTGTAAGCTATGAAGGTAGATGCGCTTTGCGAAAAACTGGGTGCGCGCGTGCTTTGCGGCACGACCGACAGAGAGTTTGAGGGCGTATATACGGGCGATCTGCTCAGCCGTGCCATGAGCCGCGTGCAGATGGATAATGCCTGGGTCACCATCATGGCCAACATCAATGTCGTAGCGGTTGCCAATCTGACCGAGCCTGCAGTCATCGTGCTTGCAGAGGACGTCATCATGCAGCAGGATGCGCTGGATGCGGCCTTAGAAAATGATCTTTGCGTCATTACCTCGCCCATGTCCGCGTACGAGATCTGCTGCGCCATCCGAGAGATGGCAGAGGAGTGAGGCCATGAGCCTTTATCGGTGTGATCTGCACCTGCATTCCTGCCTGTCTCCCTGCGGAGACGACGACATGACCCCGGGTAACATCGTGGGTATGTCGCTGCTCAACGGATTGCAGATCGTGGCGCTGACCGATCATAATTCTACCAAGAATTGCCCCGCATTTTTCAAGATTGCAAAGGCAAACGGTATCATACCCGTAGCGGGAATGGAGCTGACCACCGCGGAGGACATCCACGCGGTATGCCTGTTTCGTGATCTGGAGAGCGCTATGGCATTTGGGGAATTTGTGGACCAGCGTCGCTTCAAAATCAAAAACGAGCCCGAAATATTCGGCAGACAATGCATCACGGACGAGAACGACGAGGTGGTGGACGAGGAGGAGTACTTGCTGCTCAATGCGTCTTACCTGTCGCTGGAGGAGGCGTATGCCGAGGTCAAACGACGCGGCGGCGTGTGCTATCCCGCACATATCGACCGTTCCTCAAACGGCATCATCTCGATGCTGGGTGATTTTCCGCCCGACCCGCACTTTACGGCGTTTGAACTGAACGATATTGCCTCGCTCCCCGATTGCCTTGAGCGGTTTCCGATCCTTGGAGAAAGGGAACTGACTTACGTTGCGTCATCTGATGCGCATTATCTGACAGATATTGCCGAGGAGGGCTTTGCCGTCGAGATCGACGACGAGCCGTATTCCTCACAGCTGGTCAGAGACCGTCTGATCGATTACTTGCTTGGCAAGAGAACAGGAGATTGAATATGGACGAGCTTTCGCTTTACGTACTGGATATCACCATGAATTCGGTCAGAGCAGGCGCGACGCTGATCTCTGTTGAGCTGATCGAGCAAGGTGCTTGGCTGGATTTTACCGTGCGCGACAACGGCTGCGGTATGACCGAAGAGCAGCTTGAAAAGCTTGCAAATCCGTTCTTTACCACAAGAAAGACCCGTAAGGTCGGACTTGGAATTCCGTTTTTGAAAATGCTTGCCGAAATGACAGACGGATCGGTGGAAATTTCCTCGGTGCACGAGTCGGCAGGGGAGCATCACGGAACCGTGACGCACGCAAGGTTCGGAAAAGATCATATCGACTTTATCCCGCTCGGAAATATGGTGGATACCGTCAAAACGCTGGTTCAGGGCTCGCCCGACATCGATTTTGAGTATCTGCACAGAACCGAGAAGGGTGAGGTCACACTCTCCACTCGCGCTTTGCGCGAGGTGCTGGGCGAGGATATCTCGCTTGGCGAGCCCGAGATCCTTGAATG
>CAZCRV010000211.1:0-3600 GCA_964501175.1 uncultured Clostridium sp. | reverse complement strand
ATAATGCTGATTATATTATATCATAGATTGGCAGAGAATACAAGAGTTATATTCCGACTTCATCGGAGTGATATTATACGGCTGCGCCGTGTAGTGATATTGTTCGGCTGCGCCGCACAGTGATATTTTATTCGCCTCCAAAACTCGCGAAGCGAATACCACTCGGCGATAGCTGAATATCACTGCGTAGCAATATCACTCGCCAAAGGCGAATAAAACTGCGAGACTTCTTTATGAGAAGTCTCGCAAAGCCCTGCCTTTTTATAAGCCTTTTCACAAATTAAGTTTCGGGTGCGCGCCAATCAAAGATCAGCTCGGGCTCTTCGAACGAGGTGTGAAAGAATTTTTCGTCTGCGGGAGTGCCCAGCGTCTTTTGCTTTATGATGTTGACCAGCATCCGAACGTCCACCGGCTTGTGTCCGTGAACGCCGGGGCGATAGTACCAGTACAGATTTTCGGGCACGCCCAGGTACTTGAATACCTCGGCGGCAGCCATGGTGGTCTGCCAGGAGCCGATGGGGCAGCTCCAAAGGTCGCCTGCGGCCTCCGAGACAAACAGCGTGCGGGGTGCAATCATAGCCTTGAGTGAATGCGCGTCAAAGGGAAGGTCCTCGGGGCGGTCTGCGTATGCGCCAAGCTCCGGGCCCATCCAGAAATCAAAGTTTGTCCAAAGGTCGCAAAGACGCTCGCTTCTCTTTTGCATCAGTGGGCGGTTCGGGTCGTCGCTGCCCATGTAGTTGCCCTCAAGATAAATGCGATAGCAGGAGCAAGCACCCGCACAGGTCTCGTTGGGGTTGACGATGGCGGCTCTCTCATCCAAAGCGCCCGCAAGCGCTGCGGTCTTGCCGCCGCGGGAGTGACCCGAAAAGACCACCATGTCGGGATTGGTCAGACCGATTTTTTCCAAAGCGTCCACGCAGCGGGAATATCCCCAGGCCCATGCGCCGATCGCGCCGAAGGTATATTCGGGATAAACCTCGTGCAAGGGTCCGTGTCCGCGGCCCTTGAACTGAATATCCTGTACGATCTCGGTACGGTCGAACATCATCCATGCAATGCCCTCGTCCAGCGCTGCATGCAGGTATTCCTTGTCGTAAACGTCCTCAAACGAAAGGTCGCCGTTCACGATCACGGGGGGCAGGGGAGTGGGCGTGGGTACGCCCCAGTCGGGCAAGAAGAGTCTTGCGGTAAAGGAGATCTGCTTTTGCTTGGTGCCTGCCGTGATGCGGTAGGTGTTGTGACAACCCTTGCCGCCAATGTAAAGCTCCTGCACCCGGAGCACCTCGGGTGCGGGCGGCATGGTGCCGTATTGCAGCTCGACCGCCTGCTTGTAGATCTCTTGGCGGCGCGCAGGCCATTGCTCGGGGCTTGTCATACGCATGCCGTCGTCAAAGGTAAAGAGGTCGGGCAGCTTGCCGTATACCTCATATTGGGTCAAGCGAAGCATGTCCTTGGATACTTCGTAGTTTTCCATGCTTGCCTCAATCAACGGAATTTTTCCAGCACAGCGTAAGCCTTGGGCGCGTCCTGGTTGATGTCTACGTAGACAGGCTCCAGCGAGATCTTGTCGTCGTAGCCGCAAGCGCGCAGCGCGTCACGCCATACAAGGCAGTCAGCAAGGTCCTCCATACCGGGCGCGTGACGGTCAAGCTGAGGGCGCGCGATGTGCGCGTGGAAGATGTACTGCTTGTATTTTTCCAGGTTGGAAAGCGGCTCACCGCCTGCCCAGATGTGGAAGATGTCCATGGTCAGACCTACGTGGGAGTGGGCAACCATGTCGCAGATCTCCGCACCCTCCTCGAAGGTGTGTAAGAAATTGGTTTCCTTTTGCTGCAGGGGCTCAATGGCGACGCGAACGCCTGCCTTTTTGCCCTCCTCGCCCAAAATGTACATCAGGGATGCAAAGCGCTCCTTGGCCTCGGCCATCTCCATACCCTCGGGAATATTGCGCGCATAGCCCGAGCCCATAACGGCTACGTCCGCACCAAACATGGCAGCGCGCTCAAAGCCCTTGGCCGAATACTCACGCGCATAAGCCTCGATGGCGGCGCGATCCTCACCGAACATGACGATGCCGCCCGGGAAAAAGCCGTTGAACGAGGGGATGGCCATATCCAATTCCTTTTTTTGCGCCAGAGTCTGCTCTAACTGCTCCTTGGTGTATCCTGCTGTGACCGAGAAATTCCATTCCGCATAGTCATAGCCTATTTTTTTGACCAGTTCCCAATATTGGGGCGGTGCACAAACGCCGATTTTCATAATAACCTCCATGCCGCCCATGGCGGCTCAAATTAGTTTTGAAACTTCACCGTAGAGCTTCGCTCTAAAAATGGGTTGGGTCCCATTTTTAGGTGAAGTTTATGCGTGAACAGCATACCGAACGAATAGGTATAGTAAGCTTTCACGCGATGCCTCCTTGAAAAGGGATTTTGATACCTCTATTTTATAACATTTCGGCACGCTTGTCAATTCGCTTGGACGCGAAAAAAATATTTTTGAAAAATTTTTCAAAAAAACAGAACGTTTTGCCAAATTTTGCGTCTGTATATGTAAAGGGAAGAAATTCCTGCTTGACAAGCGGGGCTCCTTATAGTATGATAAGAATAACAAAGTTTGGAGGTTTTACTTATGGGAAGATTTACATCGGGCTTTCGCGGCATGTCGCAAGGCGAGAAATATGAGGCGCATTATAACAGCGCGCGCAACAATTTGCTGCTTGCCGTTATATTTACGGTAGTCAACTGCGTGCTGGCAGCGGTGGGCGCAAACGTTTATTTTCTGTTTTCCTGCTCTTTCCCATACGCCATGGCGTATGACGGCGCGTTCTTTACGGGACTTGCTTGTACCGAAGAGGAATTTTTGGCATTGGGCTTTACGCAAAGCGACATGATGCCCATGTGGTATCTGTTCGTCATGCTGGTTCCTGCCGTGATCGCGATTGCTTTGTACGTGCTTTGCTGGGTATTTTCCAAAAAGCGCGTGGGTTGGATGATCGCAGCGACCGTATTGTTCGTGCTGGACTCGCTGTTTATGCTCTTGTATTACGTACCGGATATCACCATGATCTTAGATTACCTGTTCCATGCGTGGGTACTGTTTTTGCTGATTCGCGGCATCATTGCGCACTTCAAGCTTGGGCAGCTGGACGCACAGCAGACGAGCGTGCAGACCGACGTGTTCGGTACCACCGCGACCGTCGGCCCCGTTGATCCCGCGGGGATGCAGGATATTTACGCAGGGCTTGACACCGAGGAGAAAAAGCAGCCCGAGCCTGCAGCGGATGATACTCCCGTGCTGCACCGCGCGGATTACAGCGTCAAAAACCGCATCCTGCTGATCATCCAATGGGAGGATTATGAGATCTGCTACCGCCGTGTGGGCAAGGTCAACGAGCTGGTGGTCAACAGCATGGTTTACGATATTTTAGAGACCGGTGCGATGGAGACGGCGCACGAGCTTGCTTGCAAGGTGGGCGGCCACGAGATCACCGCAGGCACGGGCGCGGATTCGTTTATGTACATCACCTTTGACGGACAGACCATCAAAAGAAAGCTTCGCTTGGTGTGATACTCCAAGCGGAGTATCACGCCAGTTCTATTC
>CAZCRV010000210.1:0-3606 GCA_964501175.1 uncultured Clostridium sp. | reverse complement strand
GATGCAGCGTGTATCCATCGCGCGTGCTTTGGTCAACGACCCCGATATTCTGCTGGCCGACGAGCCGACCGGTGCACTTGAT
Organism: uncultured Clostridium sp.; assembly: GCA_964501175.1. Lineage (GTDB taxonomy): Bacteria > Bacillota > Clostridia > Oscillospirales > CAG-272 > SVQP01. The sequence goes on along the minus strand of CAZCRV010000210.1, from coordinate 3,524 downwards.
ACGGTCACCAGCGTGCAGATCATGGAGCTGCTCAAGGAGATCTCCAAGGATAAGCTGGTCATCATGGTCACGCATAACCCCGAGCTTGCAGAGGCGTATTCCACCAGAATCGTTCAACTGCGCGACGGTAATCTGATCGGCGACTCGCATCCTTACGAGCCCACCGAGCAGGAAATTCACACCGCACGCACCGCTCCTCCCAAGGTTACCAAGGGCAAGGCAAGAATGTCCACCAAAACGGCGTTCTCGCTCTCGCTCAACAACCTCATGACCAAAAAGGCACGTACCTTCCTGACCTCCTTTGCAGGCAGTATCGGTATCATCGGTATCGCGCTGATCCTCTCTCTTTCCACGGGTATCAATAACTTTATTGACCACGTGCAGGAGGACACGCTTTCCACCTATCCCATTACCATCTATAAAACAGAACAGGACTATGCTGCGCTGATGGGTGCGATGCAGCAGACGCAGGAAAACGTGGAGGGCCGTGAGCCGGATGATCATACCATCTACATCGATGACTCGATCGATCAGTTTGTCTCTGCCTCGACCTCGACCGTGGAAAACAACCTACCCGCCTTCAAGGAATTTTTGGACGAGCACGCAACAGAGCTTGAGGATTACGTCCTGGATATCCGCTACACCTACAACTATACGCTGCGCGTTTACTCCGAGGACGGCAAAACCCAGGTCAATCCCACCACCATTTTTGAGAATATGGGTCCCGCCTTCTCGGGCGTTTCGGATATGATGGGTGCTCTTGGCGGCATGGGCGGATTTTCCACCTTCCAGCAGATGATCGATAACGATGAGCTGATCCACTCCCAGTACGAGCTGGTTGGCAAGGAAAGCGAATGGGCAGAAGAGCCCACCGAGATCATGCTGGTGCTGGACGAAAATAACGCCATCAGCAACATGACGCTTTATATGCTGGGCATTAAGAGTCAGGACGAGATCGCAGATATGCTGATCAAGCTGTTCACCGATCCCGATTACGAAATTCCCGAAACCGACCCCATGGACGTGGATGATTTTGTGGGCATGACCTTCTTAGCCGTGCCCGACAGCGCATATTTCTACGAATCCGAGGAAACCTTTACCGTGGACGGCAAGGTTTACCATATTTGGAAGGACGTGCGCAACGATCCCGACTTCGATTCTGAAAAATTCGTCAAAGAAAACGGTGTCGAGATCACCATTTCGGGCGTCATTCGTCCCTCTGCCAACGCGATGGCCACATCCATTTCCGCTCCCATCGCATACAATACCTCCCTGCAGGAATATATGCAGGAGATCGTGCGCGACAGCGACGTGGTACGCGCGCAGGAGCGAATTCCCGAATACGATATCACCACGGGTCTTGAATTCGATGAAGGCCAGTATCTCGGTCTTTCGGACAGCGAAAAAGCCGATCTGTTTGACGATTTCATTAAAGATCATAATGAGGTCATGATTCAGATTATGGTTGACTATATCAAGGCTGCCGAGCAGTCTCCCGAACAGGATTCCGCGCTGGAGGGCATGAGCCGCGATGATAAGATCAACTTTGTCATGGAGCAGTTTGCAACGCTTGCAGACACGCATCCCGATATCTACAAATCCATCATGCTGGGCATGATGAAGCAGACCATGGGCGACGCCTACAACAGCTACGCAGGCTACTTTGAAACCATGACCGCCGAGCAATTGGCGGCTCTGATGGCGCAATCGGGTGGCTCCTCGACAGAGAGCGAAAAGGCGCTGCGCGGATATCTGCAGAGCTTGGCTGACGCAGATCTTGACACTATGGTCACCAAGATCAAGACCGGCGCAAGCCAGGATTCCACCGACATTCGTGACAGATATACCGACGAGCAGCTGGTCCAGGCATTCAAGCTCAGTTACCTGGATTACAGCGACGCACAAAAGGCAATTCTGTACGATGAATATATGCCCAATATGCTGTCCGAGAATGATATGGACGATATCATGCGACTGTTTGGCTGGTATCTGGATGAAGAGCCCGCCTCGATCAGCATTTATTCCAAGGACTTTGCTGCCAAGGACTATATCTCCGCCATGATCGATCAGTACAACGAGGATGCAAAGGCAGACGGCCGCGAGGAGGATGCCATTCATTATACCGATATGATCGGCCTGATGATGTCCTCGATCACTATCATCATTGACGTCATTTCCTACGTGCTGATCGCGTTCGTTTCTATCTCTCTGGTGGTTTCTTCCATCATGATCGGTATCATCACCTATATCTCGGTGCTGGAGCGTACCAAGGAGATCGGTATTCTGCGTTCGATCGGTGCATCCAAGGGCGATATTTCCAAGGTGTTCAACGCAGAAACTGCCATCGTCGGCTTTACGGCAGGCATGATCGGTATTATCGTCACCGTTCTGCTCAACTTCCCGATCAGCTGGATCGTGCAAGGACTTTCGGGCATGTCGGGCATCCGCGCCGTGCTTCCTTGGTGGGGTGCTGTCGGACTTGTGGCAATCAGCATGGCTCTGACGCTGATCGCGGGCTTGTTCCCTGCATCTCTTGCATCCAAGAAAGACCCCGTAGAAGCGTTGAGAACCGAATAATTTGCAATAAAATCAAAGTAAATATTCCCATGCAAGGCAGGATTTGTCAAAAATCCTGCCTTGTTGTTTTGTACTGGTTTTGCTGACAGATGTTGTGTGTTGACGCAGCGAGTGCGGCGTGTTAGAATGTGAGCGTGGCAACAGAAGCCGCAAAACTCACATAGGAGGATTCTTGTATGAAATCCAAAAAGGTACTCAAGATTTTACTTCCCATTCTGGGCGCTTTGGTTCTCGTAGCGGTCATCGTAGCGTGTGCTGCAACCGGCAAGGGCAATGAAAATACAAATGAAAGCGATACGAACACGCAAGAAACCATAACCCAGGAAAGCACGAGCGCACCCGAATCCACCGAGCAACAGACCACAACGGCAGAGGATTCCACGACTGAGCCCGACACCCAGGAAAGCACCACACCCGAGAGCACAACTCCGGAGCAGACTAATCCTGAACAGACGACGCCTGAGCAGACCACTCCCGAACAGACCACTCCTGAAAACACAACTCCCGAGCAGACCACGCAGCCCCCTGCCGAGGACGGCTCGGATGAAAGCAGCTCCGACCAAGACAGCTCGGATGCAGGCAGCGAGGACAGCTCCGAGGGCGCATCCGACGAGGACGCAGATTCTTCCGAGGACGAGCAGACACCCGACGTTGACGACAATGCGGATTCCTCTGCAGCAGAATAAGAGTCAAAATAAGGCCGACAGAGATGTCGGTCTTGTTTTTTGCACAAAAAATGAAAAATAAATATCAAAAGGGGCTTGCATTTTCGTTTTTGATGTGATATAATAACAAAGTCGCTGGTGTGGCTCAGGGGTAGAGCAGCTGATTCGTAATCAGCAGGTCGAGGGTTCAAATCCCTCCACCAGCTCCAAAGAAACAGGCATGGCCTTATGCGTGATACTCTTAACGGAGTATCACGCAACTCTATTCGCCTGCGGCGAGTG
>CAZCRV010000209.1:0-3613 GCA_964501175.1 uncultured Clostridium sp. | reverse complement strand
TATTTCTCAAACGGACCGTCCGGGAGGCCGGTCCCTACAAAAGATTATTTGTGCTTACTCGGTGCGTCGAGGATGTCGCCCCCTGCGAATGGACACACTCGGGGGGATGTCATCGATCACACCCCCTTCACAAACATGAAGGTTTTCTTAAATCGACCAAAATTTGCTTGACGGAGGCGAGGGCATATGGTATAATAAGGCGCGGAACGGAGGAAGATATCATGGAAAAATCCAAAAAAAACGCAATTATCATCCTGATTCTGACGCTTGCGCTGTGCGTTTGCATGGGGCTGGTGGACGCCGTCCTCTCCCCGCCGTACGCCGTCAAAAGCGCGATCAAGCTGGTGCTGTTCGGTGCCATTCCCATCATTTATCTGATATGCACCAAGTCCTTTGAGCCGGGTAAGCTGTTTTCTCTTGAAAAAAAGCACCTTGCACTCATACTTCCGCTGGCTGTAGGCATTTTTGCCGTGATCATGGTGGCATTCTTTGCCCTGCGTGGCTTTATTGACTTTTCGTCCATCACCGATTCGGTGACGTCCGACGCAGGCGTGACGCGAGAGAACTTTGTGTTCGTTGCGTTATACATCGCGCTGATCAATTCCCTTTTGGAGGAATTTTTCTTCCGCGGCTTTTGCTTTTTCGGCCTGCTGCCCTTGGGGGTTCCCTTTGCTTATGCGGCAAGTGCCCTTTTGTTCTCGGCCTACCACATCGCGTTCATGGACGGCTGGCTCTCGCCCGTCATCTTTGCGCTCGCCCTTTTGGGCATGGCCTTGGGCGGCTGCATTTTCGCCTTTCTCAACCACAAAACCAAGAGTTTGTTGCCCTCCTGGCTTGTGCACATGGCATCCAACCTGGCAACCAATCTGATCGGCATCATCATGTTTTACAGTATCTGACAAAAGAGGTGGACGCTCATGACCGATTCCCCGAAATATGTTTACGTCATTTTCTCTTCCACGCAATACATGATCGCCAAGTGTATCCGCGCCATGACGCGTCACCGCTACAATCACGTGTCGATCTCGCTGGACGGTAATTTGCAGACGCTTTATTCGTTTGCGCGCCGCTACGACGACACGCCCTTCTGCGGCGGCTTTGTGGTGGAAACGCCCGAGCGATATCTGCGTCGCAACACGGCAGCCACGGTACAGATCTGCGCGATTCCGGTCACTAACGAGGTGTATGATACCATCCGCGCGCACCTGGATGGCTACGTTACCAAGGAGCAGGAATACATATATAATTACATCAGCGCGCTGACATTTTTGTTTCGTCGCCGCGTCACGCTGGAAAAATGCCACACCTGCGTGGATTTTGCCACAGAGGTGATTTCCATGACCGGAGCGGGCATTTCCGCCGATCGCTTTTATTCGATCCGAGGACTGGCACGCAATCTGAACCGCTACAAGGTCTACGAGGGGCACTTCTACGCGCCCTTGACGCTCTCGGATATGCCCTCCTCCTTTTTTGCCAAGCACTCGGAAAAATTCAAATTCAAGCAGACCGTGGCAAACGTGTCTACCCTGATGACACGCTATTGGCAAAGCGTGCGTTGGAAACCGGGGTTGAAATAAAAAGTACTTACACATCGGGCTGACAAATAAGCGGAAAAATACAAAAGAACTGTATCCTTTCGATGCAGTTCTTTGCTTTTTTATGTCAAAAAAGTACAAGGAAGGAGGAGCAAGCCCCTCCCCTACCGATAGACGGTTTGGAAATCTCGGCTTATGGAAGTGGAAAACTAAAATACCGGGCGGTAGGGGAGGGGCTTGCTCCTCCTTCCTTGCCAAAGTTACATGTTTTCTCCAATAAATTAGGGTTGCCTTTGATGAGGCAACCCTGTGTAATTTTTTTATTCCGCTAATTTTGCAGCCCGATCGGGTGTTTTTTTGTTTTTAAATTACAGCATCAGCATGGAATCGTGCTCGCAAAGCGTGCCGTTCTTGTAAAGCAGCGTCTTGACCTCGTATTTGCCGAACTCCAGCTCCAACACCGTCCCCATCACCGCGCAGGTGCATGCGCGCGCTGCGTCCAGGTTGTTGAACAGGCGGATCATGTAAGTATCTGCATCCATCTTACGGAACGCGGACAGCGTGATATTGTTATCCGACAGTGTGACAGGAGAGGTATTGTAGGAAACGCCCTTGCCGTGCGGATATACGTTGAGCGTATAGAACTTCTGTGCAAACTCGGTTGCCTTGCGCTCCAGCTCACTCTTATCGCAGACCTCCAGGCGGAAGGAATACTCGTGCACGCCAAGGTCGATGTAATCATAGTATCTTTCATCGGGCAGAATGGGCACATCTCCCGCAGGATGCGCACAATAAACCGAGCCGTTGAGCAGCGTCAGATACAGCTTGCCGTTCTCAACCGAGCAGCCGTACGTGCCCTGCTTGAACACACCCAGCACCTTGTCACCGTTCTCAATGGCCACAAAGCGGTGCGAGCACTGCTCAAGATCCTGACAATACTCCTGCGTACCAAACGACGTCTGGCCGATAAACTTGCCAACCTCTGCAAGCGGGATCTCCAGCTTCAGGCCCTTGCCTGGATCGTTCCAGCACACGTTGACCTTCACGTCCACATAAGGCAGATCACGGTATACGGTGTAGCCCACACGCACGTCGGACTTGCCGGTGGTGTATTCACTTTCAAGGCGAGTCAGCACGTCGCCGCGCTCGATGACGCGCAAGGCGGTCTTGCAATCAAGCGCCTTTTGCTCGTTGCTGATGGTCTTGAGCCACCAGCCCCAAGGATCGGCGTTATCGGTAAATACTACGGGTGCAAACGCGCCACCGCCAAGATGCTGCTTACCGTCCACCTCAAAGCCTGCAAGGCAGCCGCACTCGGAGCAGAAGTCGATCTTCTCATTGCCAACCTCAAAGTGGGTCTGCGGAGTCCTATCCACGGGCACACGGTCAACCTTGGTGATCTTGACGTCAAAGCGCGAGAGCGACATGGGCGCAAGCTTTGCGCGCACCGTGATTCTCTTTCTTCTGTCCATATTGATAGTGGAGCTTTCCTTGGTCAGCTGCGAGATGCAAACGCCGTTCTCGTCGCGCACCTGTAGCGCATACATCTTGGGATCTCTTGCATCCATGGCATCCATGATCAGCATTTCCAGATCAAACACACCGTCGATCTCGTAAGGATGCGGGTTGAATACCGCAAACGGATATTCTCCGCCTGCGCCACGCGTCCAGCCCTCGTACAGCTTGAAGAACGCACGCGAGAACTGCTCGTCCAAAATCTCCAGCGCGTAGTCCGCCTTACGCAGCGCGGACACGTTGCCCTCCAGGATACTGGTACCCGACAGCACGTCGTGGAACTGGATCATGGCCATGATGCGCTGTGCCTCGTCCATAGCAGCCTTATCGTATTCAAAATCGGTCTCCAGCGCTGCGCGCGCGCAGATCTTCTCGGTCATCAGCAGCGCATCCTCAAGGCTTGCATATCTGCGCTTGAGCGTGCTGACAGAGGAATAGCACTTGACAAAGCAGGGTTCGAGCGCGTAGTCCAAGGTCGCAGTCGGGGTTGCTGCAGCAAAGAACTGCTCGGGCGTGGAGTGCATGATGCGCACGCCGTTGCCAAGCTCCTGCTCGATCATTTC
>CAZCRV010000208.1:0-3619 GCA_964501175.1 uncultured Clostridium sp. | reverse complement strand
GATGAGGTATTTGTCAGTGCAGGTGCAGAGACCACGGCCAAGTTCAATGCGGGGAAGCTTGCAGAGCAGCTTGAGGAGCTTTGCGACGAGGGCAAATACGGCATCGTGCTGCGCGCAAAGGGCATTGTTGCAGGCGACGACGGCAGCTGGATCCACTTTGACTACGTGCCCGGTGAGCCCGATATCCGTACGGGTGCTGCCGGCATCATCGGCCGCCTTTGCGTCATCGGCTCGGGTCTTGATATTGCAGCTATTGGCGAATTACTCGGTGTTGAACTGAAGCGCTCGGAGGGCTGATATGGCTAAAAAGATTCCCGTTTATCTGTTTACCGGATTTCTGGAGGGTGGCAAGACGCATATCATCCAGGAATCCATGGAGGATCAGCGCTTCAATTCGGGCGAAAAAACGCTGATCATCATGTGCGAGGAGGGCGAAGAGGAGCTGGAGATCGATCGCTTCTGGGGCAAGAACTGTTACCTTGAACTGATCGACGATCCCGAGGATCTCAAGGGCGACTATCTGACCCTGCTTTACAAAAAGCACAAGATCGACCGCGTTATCATTGAATACAACGGCATGTGGCTGCTGGACCGTCTGTACGCTGCGTTACCTGCCGATTGGTTCATTTTCCAGAATATGATGTTTGCCGACGCAAACACCTTCTTGACCTACAACGCCAACATGCGCCAGCTGATGGTGGATAAGCTGCAGGCCTGCGAGATGATCGTGCTAAACCGCACGCCCGAGGTCATCGATAAGGAGGAGATCCACCGCGTCGTGCGCAGCGTCAGCGTCAGAGCATCCATTACCTACGATTATCCCGACGGGCACGTGGAATACGATGAGATCGAGGATCCGCTGCCTTTCGATATTGACGCGCCCATCATTGATATCAAGGATGAGGACTACGCGATCTGGTATCGCGACCTTGCCGAGGAAACCGATAAGTATCACGGCAAAACCGTCCGCTTCAAGGGCATTGTGGCGCGCGATCCAAAGCTTGGAAAATCCTCGCTGATCATTGGTCGTCATGTCATGACCTGCTGCGCGGATGACATCGAATATAACGCGCTTGTTTGCAATTTCCCGTCCGCAATCAACCTCAAAACGCGTGATTGGACGGTTGTTACAGCCAAGATCCGCGTAGAATCGCATAAGCTTTACGGCAGACCCGGCCCCGTGCTGTACGCTGAGAAGACCGAATTTGCCACCAAGCCCACCCAAGAGGTTGCTACGTTCTATTGATCAAAAGATAGGAGGCCGATATGCGTAAACGTATCAAAGAAATGCTTTGCGTTTTGCTACTTGGCGCGCTCTTTCTCGGAGCGGTCGCGTGCATACCTGCACCCGATCAGCCTGTTTTGGACAGCACCGAAGCATCTGCAACGCCTCTCGAACCCGAACAAACACAACATGAAACAACCGAGCTTTTGGAAGAGGCTATTCCACCGAGCAGGGAAAGGGCGGCTGGTATTATATGTGTGCTCAACCCGGAAAAGACAAGCTTTACGAAATGACTTACGATGCGGCCAACGGGCGTTGGCAGGGAAAAGCGACTTATACGCTGATCATGGGTGCTGCCGCACATCCCGATGCATATGATACGGTGCTTGCCTTTGAAGCGCCCGCAGACGGCACGATCAAATATTCCTTTACCGTCAACATCACCACACCCGAGAGCGACGGTGTCAGATATCGTGTCATGCATGAGCGGACTGCAGTATCGCAAGGTGACGCACAAGGATACGTGCACGTTCCATATGGCACACTTGGACAGGACACCATAGAGATCACGGTCCTAAAGGGCGATCTGATCTGGATTGCAATCAATACGGGCGAGACTTCGGCCTATGACAGCACCGCGCTTTCCGTAGAAATCGAATACATAGAATAAAAGTCAGCCTTACCCGCAGAAGCGGGTAAGGCTATTTTGAATGATCCTTGAATTTACTTGGTAAATTTATGTTGTTTTTGCAAAATGGTTGACATTTGTTCGAAATAATGCTATAATGAATAGAAATATTCAAAATTAACGATATTTTCTGAGGAAAGGAACAGCATACGCAATGAAACGGTATTTCAAAGTGATCTCTGTGCTTCTTGTATTGCTGATGACGGTGTCTGTCATGGTTGCTTGCAACGATGACAGCAGTAATAAAGACGATCCCGGGGACAGCGAAAGAGAAACCGAAACAGGACGTGAGGCAGAGACCGAACCACAGATGACGCCCGAGGACATTGAGCAGCTCAAGGCAGACATGTCCTCCTCCATTTTGGAAGTGCTGGAGCAAGCAGAGCAGCAGACAGGGACCGAAGCCGAAACACAACCGAATCAATCCGGCAATCAAAGCCTCGTTCCCGATAGCACAAATCCTGATTATGCAGGTATTGTAGAGGGGTTACTCGGATCGCTTGGCAATCTTGGCAATGGAGATTATGATTATTCCAAGATCATCGGTGAGGTGCTGGATCAGTACATAGGCAGCGAAAACACTTCGGAATTTCTCCGGGGCTTGGTCAAGAGCTGGATCGAGAACAACGTGCAATCTATGATTCCGACCCCTGAAGCGCCTACCGAAAATCAGACCGAAGCGCCTACCGAGCAAGCCCCGACAACAGAAGAGCTGCCGACCGAGCAGGAGACAACAGCCGCCCCTGATCCGGGTGTGACCACTCCCGGTAATTCGTTGACTGCTTTGCGTGAGTACGTTGCGCAGAAAACGGCAGAAGCAATTGCGGATGCGATTGTTGAGCAGATCAATGAGATCGCAAACGGTACGTTGCGCGACACTATTTATGATTCGGTTTATGATGCCATGACCGGAAACAGCGATATTTTGAGCGGCATTATCAGCGAAAGCATGCCGGATTTCGGCCTTGGCCAATGGGGCGGACTTACACAGTAAAACAATCAAGGAGTTATATCATGAAACGTGATTTGATCAGAAGTATTTATGAAGATATGGAAGCCTACAGCGGCAAGCAGGTCGTGCTTGGCGGCTGGGCAAGAAGCATTCGTGACAGCAAGGCGTTCGGCTTTATCGACCTCAACGACGGCTCTTGCTTTACAGGTGCGCAGATCGTTTTCGAGCGCGAAAAGATTGCTAACTACCAGGAGATCGCGAAGCAGAACGTAGGTGCTGCTTTGATTGTGACCGGTATTGTGGAGCTGACTCCCGAGATGAAGCAACCCTTTGAAATCAAGGCAATTTCGGTTGAGGTAGAGGGAACCTCTACCCCCGATTACCCGCTGCAGAAGAAGCGTCACACCGTAGAGTATCTGCGTGAGCAGGCGTATCTGCGTCCCAGAACCAACCTGTTCTCGGCAGTATTTCGTGTGCGCAGCGAGGTTGCTTACGCAATCCACACCTTTTTCCACGAGCGCGGATTCGTTTACGTACACACGCCTTTGATCACCGGCTCCGATTGCGAGGGCGCAGGCGAGATGTTCCGCGTGACCACCATGGATATGACCAATCCTCCCATGACCGAGGATGGCAAGATCGATTGGTCGCAGGATTTCTTCGGTAAGTCCACAAACCTGACCGTTTCGGGTCAGTTGGAGGGCGAGACCTACGCAATGGCGTACGGCAACATCTATACCTTCGGCCCCACCTT
>CAZCRV010000207.1:0-3767 GCA_964501175.1 uncultured Clostridium sp. | reverse complement strand
AGCTGGGTGGAATCGTCGTCGCTGAGCCACGGCTCGTGCCACTGACCCATGATCCACTCGTTCCAGCCCGTGACGAACGCGATATCCGGGCCGATATCCAGCACTCTTTCCCATTGCTCCTGGATGTTGTAGCCGTATTTGTAGGAGTCCTTGTCCACCAGCTTGTGCCCGAACTTGTGGGTGTAGCTGCGGCCGAAGGTGTCCTTGTCGTTGAAGTGGGTGCAGATGCGATCCTTGTTGGCGTTCTGACCGACGCCCACAGTCATCATCTCGCAAGAGCCGTCGGGGCGCACGCCGTACTTGTGCTGCGGGAAGATCTCCAGCCAGCCCCAATGATCGGGACGGCCGGGGCCGCAGCCGTAGCCGGGCTGACCGGGACGGAAGGTAAAGAAATTGCGGATCTCGTCCAGCATCTTGGTTTCCTCTTCGCAGCAGCCCTTTGCGGGGAGCGATTCGGGATAACCCATGATCATGGGTTTGCCGTCCAGCATGTACCAAAGATCGGAGTAAAGGCCGGGTGCGTACAGGTTCTGGTAAAGCGAGCGCAGCATGTAATCGCCGGTCGGGCCGGGGGCGAAATTGAGCATGAAGGCCACCTTGGGGGTGTCCACGCCGTCTGCTCTCATCTTGCGCATTTCCTCAAACAGCGGCTCGTATGCCATACGCCAGAGTAGCGCACCGTTGGTGCAGTCGAACAAGAGAAAATCCACGCCTGCGTTGTGCAGCATGGACATATGGTGACGGATGACGTAGGGGTCGATGTCCTGATAGAAGCCGTAAAGCGGCTCGTGCCAGAAGCACTGGAAAGGACCCTCGCCCCAGGCGGGGTGATCCTTGCGGTACTCGGCAGCGGGGAACTTATCCAGCACGTCTACCACGTCCACGGGGCGCAGGTGGGAGTGCTGCTGGTGCCAGGTCCAGTAGAAGATACCGACTTGTCTGTTTTTCTTGGGGCCGACGTCCTCGACCGATGCTACGGGTCTGCCCAGCATATCCACAGCCTCCCAGGTATCCGAGTCGATGTGACGGATGGCGCTGTCGGGCACGGGCTCGTAGGTGATCTGCGAGTAGGCGGGGGTGTCCAAAAACTCTATAGAATGAATGGCAGCGTGGTTGTGCACCACGACCTTGACGTCATGCACGCCTGCGGCCTTGGTAATATTGCAATACGCAATATTGCGCGCATCCTTATTGCTGAGCGCGACCACGCCGATGGGAGTTTCCTCTAAATAAATGGTGGCCAGATCCGCATTTTCCGCGCGGCTGAATTCTACCTTTGCGCAGATGGCACCCGCACCGAAATCACAGGCGGGGAAGCGGAAGGTTCTGCGTTCGAGATTGGCATTAGACATAGTAAGTACCTCCTATTCTGTCTTTGTGAATATGATACCATTCTTTTGGCCAAATGTCAATTGGGTTGGGGAAAATAGACAAAAGAAATGCGGGGTGCGGAATGAGAAGTGCGTAGGGCGGGGGCTTGCTCCCGCAGCGTTCCCCCCGAGTGTCATCCTGAGCGAAGCCCCTGCCGTCATCCTCGAGCAAGCGTTTGGGGCAAGATTCTTCGCTGCGCTCAAGAATGACAGCCCCAAACGCGCCGCGAAGGATCTTGGCGGGGGCATTCGCGGTTTTGAATCGGCTCGCGGCAACCGTGCCGCTCCCTTTCCAAAACTTCGACTCGGTCGCTTTGCGACCTTTCCTCGCTCAGGATGACACCTCGGGGGGAAGGATGACGTGAACAAAAGACGAGAATCATAGAACAGAATACAGAAAACCGCCCGCGGCATTGCCGCGGGCGGGGGATGATTACGTTGATTCTATCCAAGTGGGACTTCACCGTCGGTGCAGATGACTGTTTCATCGTTTGCCATATTGTTTTCCATTTTTGCAAAATCTTGTTTGGTTCCGTTGTAGTAGATTTCCCACGCATTGCCAAATACGGTTTGTCCAATGGTCGTAACGCTGCTCGGAATGGTAATTTGCGTTTGTGTCATTCCCCATGAATAATTGAAAAACGCAAACGAGCCAATGCTGATGACGCCGTCGGGAATCGAATTATTTGGCAGATTATCTCCGTACAGACCCATGTAAGCACCGGGAGCGATATGCTTGATGCTTCCGTCCAACGGAATAACGGATTCTGCGGCTGCGCGCACCAGGGTACCACTGGTCTGTTCGATCAAGCAATCGTCAATGGAAACGTAAAAGGGATTGCCCGGTTCTACGGTTATCCGACTGAGTTGAGGCATGGAGTTGAACGTGCCGGGCGTAATATAGGTCACACCTCTTCCTATATACAAGGTAGTTACGTTGTTGCAAATGCCAAACGCGTATTTCGCGATATACGCATCGTCGCCGCGAATCTCTATCGCCTTTAACGCGCCTAGGGGACTCTCTCCCTGGAATGCATATTTTCCTATATACCGAACGTGCTCCGGAACGGTCCAGGTCTTGATGGATGTCGTTCTGATATGTGCTCCCGCCATTGCCTCGTCAGCAATATAACGAGTTTCGGGATGAATCTCATCCTTGGTTACCATATCACTATCAAACAGAATCAGATATGGATTATCTTCATTTCCCACGTAGTCAAAGTTTTGATACGGAGTAATTGCACTGCATCCGGTAAACGCTTTTTTTCCTACAAAGCGCAAGCTGTCCGGGAATGAGAAGGAGGCAAGCGCGCTTGATTGTGCAAACGCATTGTCATCGATCGTAATAACGCCCTCGGGAATGACAATCTCGGTCAGCGCGGACTCGAAAAATGCACCGCCACCGATGATTTTGGTATCGGGGTGAATTTCGCAGCTTGTCAGAGCAGTGTCCTTGATGCCCACCAGGACAAAATACGGATTGTTCTCATTGCCCAGATAATAAGCATTGTCGTATTCGGTCACCTTGGGGAATGTCTTGATTGTGGAATTGTTGGTGGACGAGAGCAGGAACGGATCGGAAAAGCGGATCACGTTATCGGGGATGATGAATTCTTCCAAAGCCGTACATTCACCAAAGCTTCCGTAACCGATCTCAACAGGCAAGTCTCCGGGCATAATGGTTACGGATTTCAAAGAGGTGCATTTGTAAAATACGTAATCACTGATAAATTGAATGCTGGCGGGAATGATCACCGATTCAATGGTTGTATTTTGCTCAAATGCCTGATGTCCGCTCGTGTAGTTCCAATAGATCTCGGTAACGGGTAAGCCATTGTGTTCTTCGGGGATCACAAGGTTTTTGTCCTTGCAAGCTCCGATACCGATCAGTCTGTATCCGTTATTCTCGAGATTTAACTCAAATGCCAGCCCCTCGCTTGCAGGAGGCATGACAAATTCGGGTTCTGTTTCAGCCTCTGTTTCTGTTGCCGTTTCGTCCTCGCTCGGATCCTTTTCGCCCTTGAGTGCATCAAACACGGAGCCCAGTGTGTTTTTGACGCCCTCGGGGAGCAGGGAAGAAAGGAAGTGATCCTCGTCCTTGATCATGGCGTCCATGACGTAGACAAGACCGCCATCGATCTCGGGGTGTGCGTTACCGTAGGAGATGACCGTCGCTATGGGCGAGGCGACCATGGTAATGACCAGCAGGGCGGCTATGGCAGCGGTGGCCGTCCAAGCGCGGAATCGCGGCTTGCTCCAAAGGGGCACAGGGGCGTTGGCACGGATCAGCAGTGCTTCGTCAACATTGCCCATCATTTCAATTAAACGCAGCGTTTTCATACGGCATACCCCTCCTTTTCGAGATGTTCACGCAGCTTGGCGCGCGTGCGGGAGAGG
>CAZCRV010000206.1:0-3773 GCA_964501175.1 uncultured Clostridium sp. | reverse complement strand
GCAATCCTGCTGATAGAAAATTCTGTTTGCCATTTTTATTACCTCTTTCTGATTATAAATTTATTATTTGACGAATCGTTGAACTTCCCTTTTCAAGGGACACACTGCCTGTTCGGCAGATTTCAAGTATTGTGTAATCACGCATCAAATTGATAAAATCATCAATTCTTCTGGTGGTATCTGTTAGTCGAAACATAACGTAATCCTTGGAATAATCCACAGTAAGCGCTCCAAAGGCATCAGCCGCGCCTCGAATTTCTTCTCGCGAGAATGCCTCGTTTTTCATTTTGATGAGCAACAACTCACAGCTTACTGAATTATCATCGGTAAACTCTTTAATGGAGCATACATCCGGTAGCTTATAAAGCTGATTTATAAGTTGTTGCTTTGCATCATTTTCTCCATCAAAGACAACCGTTATACGCGATAGCTCTTTCGTTTCAGTTTCACTCACAGTGAGTGCGCTGATATTAAACTGACGGCGACGGAACATACTGGTAACTCTGTTAAGCACACCGAATTGATTGTTGACCAATACTGCTACGGTATATCTGCTCATTGTTCCACCTCCAATTTCGTGATAATATCATCCATGCATCCGCCCGGCGGGAGCATGGGAAGAACGAATTCGTCCTTGTCGATTTTGCAATCGATTATGTAAGGACCTTCCGTCTTGAATGCACGACCGAAAGCTGCATCCAATTCTTCGAGAGTAGTTACTGATTCACCGTCTGCACCAAATGACTTGGCAAAGGCAGTAAAATCTGTTTTGCGTTCCAAAACAGTATTGGAATAATGCTTGTTATAGAATAGCGTCTGCCATTGACGAACCATTCCGAGCACACCGTTGTTCATAATCAGAACAACAACAGGTACATTATACCGTACAGCGGTTGCAAGTTCATTCAAATTCATACCGAAGCTTCCGTCACCCGTAACTAAAACGCTTCTCTCCCTTGTGCCGAATGCCGCACCTATTGCTGCACCAAAGCCAAAGCCCATCGTACCAAGGCCTCCGCTTGATATAAATCGACGGGGTACTTTGAAGTTGAGGTTTTGCGCTGACCACATCTGATGCTGACCAACATCAGTACATACTGCCGTGTTTTCGCCTAAGTATTTATTTAGAGTCAGTATTGCCCTGCGAGGTGTAAGCCCCTCTCGGTTATCCAGACAATTCTCCTCTTCGGAACGAAAAGCACTCACTTTAGCCATCCAATCCTCTTTTTTGCCTTCATTCAGCATCGGAAGAAGCTTTTGCAGGGTAAGCTTTACATCTCCGCGCAGACCACAAACAGAGTTGACGGTTTTGTTCAGCTCCGAGCCATCCACATCGATGTGGACGATCTTGGCACCCGTGGCAAATTTCGTTCTGTTTCCCGTAACACGATCATTGAAACGAACACCGAGGGAGAGGATAACATCAGCATTGTGCATCGCCATGGAAGAAGCAAAATGTCCGTGCATTCCCTGCATACCTAAAAATCTCGGATGATCGGTGGGAATAGCAGAAAGTCCCATAAGCGAGCAACCGATAGGTGCATCGATCTTTTCGGCAAGAGCAAGCATTTCTGCTTGTGCGTTGGCGGTGATCAATCCTCCGCCGAAATAAATATACGGCTTTTTTGAAGCGTTAATATATTTTGCCGCTTCTTCGATGCGGACATCTTTTGCCGCAAAGGGCTCATCTCTTTCCACTGGAGCCTGTTCTTCATATTCGCATTTCGCGATCTGCACGTCCTTTGGAACGTCGATCAGCACAGGTCCGGGTCTGCCCGATTTGGCAAGCCTGAACGCCTCACGGATGGTATCTGCTAACCCCCCTACATCGCTGACAAAGTAATTATGCTTGGTGATGGGAAGCGTCACACCGGTAATGTCGATCTCCTGAAAGCTGTCCGTACCGATCTGCGTTGTGGGAACGTTGCCGCAGATAGCGACCATGGGAATCGAATCCAGATACGCGGTAGCAATACCGGTTACAAGGTTGGTAGCACCGGGACCTGATGTGGAGATGACCACACCAACCTTGCCTGTTGTTCGTGCGTAACCGTCTGCCGCATGTGCCGCGCCCTGCTCGTGGGCGGTCAGAACGTGATTGATTTCATTTTGGTATTTATAAAGGCTGTCGTATACGTTCAGTATTTGACCGCCGGGATATCCGAAAACGGTTTCACAGCCCTGTTCAATTAAGGTTTTTACAAGGATATCTGAACCACAAAGTTGCATATTCCTCACCCCTTTCTTAAATTTTCTATAATCAGCTCGCCACATTGACTACAGCCGACTAAAGTTCCTCCCTCGCTCATAATATCGGCTGTGCGATAGCCTGTGTCGAGATATGCGGAAACGGCGTTTTCTATTGTTTCGGCTTCGCGCGACATATCAAAGCTGAAGCGAAGCATCATAGCGGCGGAAAGGATCGTACCGATGGGATTGGCTACGTCCTTTCCTGCGATGTCGGGAGCAGAGCCGTGGATCGGCTCGTAAAGACCGCAAGTCGTTGCGCCGAAACTTGACGAGGGGATCATACCGATTGAGCCCGTGATCATCGAGGCTTCATCCGAAAGGATGTCACCGAACATATTCTCGGTAACGATGACGTCAAACTGTGCGGGGTTCTTGACGATCTGCATGGCGCAGTTGTCGACCAGCATATCCGAAAGCTCTACGTCGGGGTATTCTTTTGCGAGGCGGTGCATCACCTTTTTCCAAAGACGGCTGGAATCCAGCACGTTGGATTTTTCCACCGAACAAAGCTTTTTGCTTCGCTTCCGTGCGGTTTCAAATCCGATTCTGCCAATACGCTCGATCTCGGATTCACTGTACGTTAAAACGTCGGTAGCAACGTCGCCCTCGGTCTTGTGTTCGCCAAAATAGATGCCGCCGATCAGCTCGCGCACGATGATGAAATCGATTCCTGCATCCACAATGCTTTTCTTTAAGGGAGAAGCATCGGCGAGCTGAGGCCATATCTTTGCGGGGCGGTTATTGGAGTAAACGCCCATGCCCGCGCGGAGGCGAAGAAGTCCTTTTTCGGGGCGCATATGTCCGGGGATATCGTTCCACTTGTTTCCTCCGACGGCTCCCAAGAGAACACTATCGGAGTTTACACACTTCTGCAGCTCCGATTCCGGGAGTGGATCACCGTATTTGTCAATGGCGCAACCGCCCATATCCACATTGGTGTAGTTGAAGGTGTGACCGTAAAGCTCGGCAACCCTGTCAAGCACCTTCAATGCCTGATCTACGATCTCGGGGCCGATGCCGTCGCCACGAATAACTGCAATATTCTTAACCATTCGCTTCGCCCTCCTTCAAGGATTTGAGGAGTCCGCCGCATTTAATGATGTTCTGAATGAACGGTGGGAAAGGCTGTGCCGCATAGGTCTTGCCCTTAGTCACATTGGTAATGATGCCCGTGTCAAAATCCACCTTGACTTCATCACCCCCGCCTATTTCCTCTGCCGCTTCCTCACATTCAAGAATGGGAAGACCGATATTGATGGCGTTGCGGTAAAAGATTCGTGCAAAGCTCTTTGCGATGACGCAACCCGTACCGCAGGTTTTGATAACAAGCGGTGCGTGCTCACGGGACGAGCCGCAACCAAAATTCCAACCTGCGACCATCACATCACCTGTCTGAACCTTCTTTACAAACTCGGTGTCTATATCCTCCATACAATGCAAAGCAAGCTCCTTTGCATCGGGGGTATTCAGATAACGGGCGGGGATAATAACGTCGGTATCCACGTTATCGGGATATTTGAAAA
>CAZCRV010000205.1:0-3804 GCA_964501175.1 uncultured Clostridium sp. | reverse complement strand
AGACTGATCTCAATGCCCAACGTCATCGTGACCTCGCACCAGGCATTTCTGACCGAGGAGGCCCTTTCCAATATCGCAGAGACCACCACGCAAAACATCAAGCAAATGATAGAAAATGGGCAATGCCCCAACGAGCTTTGCTTCCGCGGCGGCAGCGCCGACGATTGCAAGAGTGGTAAGTGCTTTTGATTGAAAGGAGAAACACATGAAAAGACGAATCATCAATATCGATAAAGAAAAATGCAACGGCTGCGGCGCATGCGCAAGCGCATGCCACGAGGGCGCGATCGAAATGATCGACGGCAAGGCAGAGCTTGTTCGTGAGGACTTCTGTGACGGGCTTGGCGATTGCCTGCCCGCTTGCCCCACGGGAGCAATTACGTTTGAAGAGCGCGAAGCCCCCGCCTATGACGAGAGTGCTGTGCTTGCCGCCAAGCAGAAAAAGGCCGCCAAGCCCGCGTGTGCCTGCCCCGGCACCATGGCAAGAGCCATCAAACGCGAGTCCGGCGCAAACGTGCAAATGCAACGCGCGCCCGTTTCCAGCCAGCTAGCACAATGGCCCTGCCAGATCAAGCTGGTACCGGTCAACGCACCGTATTTTGACGGTGCAAACCTGCTGATCGCCGCAGACTGCACCGCTTACGCTTACGCAAACTTCCACGCGGAGTTCATGCGTAACCACATCACCCTGATCGGCTGTCCCAAGCTGGACGAGGGCGACTACGCGGAAAAGCTGACCGCCATCATTGCACGCAATGACATCAAGAGCGTCAAGGTGGTGCGCATGGAGGTTCCCTGCTGCGGCGGCATTGAAAACGCTGTCAAGCGTGCGCTGCAGGCAAGCGGAAAATTCATTCCCTGGCAGGTGGTCACCATCTCGACAGACGGCAGAATCCTGGAATGATCTTTGCCAATCATGACTTGACTCAAAACTTTTTCCATGATACAATATACATAGTATAAAAACGGAGGCTGAAAATCAATGAAGATTACCAACGACATCAAATATATCGGCGTCAATGACCGGGGGATCGACCTGTTTGAGGGTCAGTACCGCGTGCCGAGCGGCATGGCATACAACTCCTACGCCATCATCGACAGCATGATCGCCATCATGGACACGGTGGATGCAGGCTTTACCCACGAGTGGCTGGACAACATCCGCGATACACTCGGCTCTCGCAAGCCCGATTTTCTGATCGTACAGCACATGGAGCCCGACCATTCTTCCAATATCATGCAGTTTGCAAAGACCTATCCCGAAGCTAAGATCGTATCCTCTTCCAAGGCGTTCCGCATGATGCAGAACTTCTTTGGCACGGATTTTGCCGATCGCCGCATCGTGGTAGAGGAGGGCGACGTGCTGGAGCTGGGATACCACAAGCTGCACTTCGTATCTGCCCCCATGGTGCACTGGCCCGAGGTTATCGTGACCTACGATTCCACCGACAAGGTGCTGTTCTCTGCCGACGGCTTTGGCAAATTCGGCACGACAGACGCGGCCGAGCCCTGGGCGGACGAGGCAAGACGCTACTATATCGGCATCGTTGGCAAGTACGGTGCACAGGTGCAGGCGTTGCTTAAAAAGGCTGCAAGCCTTGATATTGAGATCATCTGCCCCCTGCACGGCCCGGTTCTTACTGAAAACCTCGGCTACTACCTGGGTCTTTACGACACCTGGTCAAGCTACCAACCCGAGCAGGACGGCATCGTGATCGCCTACACCTCGGTTTACGGCAACACAAAGAAGGCCGTGGTGCAGCTTGCAGAAAAGCTCAAGGCAAACGGTGCACCCGCCGTTGTGGTGCACGACCTTGCAAGGACCGACGTATCCTTAGCAACCGCCGACGCCTTCCGCTACGGCAAGCTGGTGCTGGCAACCACCACCTACAACGCAGAGATCTTCCCCTTCATGCGCGAGTTTATCAATCATCTGACCGAGCGCAATTTCCAGGGCCGCACGGTGGCCATGATCGAAAACGGCAGCTGGGCTCCCCAGGCCGTCAAGGTCATGAAGCGCATGCTGGAGGGCTGCAAAAATATCACCTACACCGACACCACGGTCAAGATCATGTCCGCGCTGAGCGCGGAAAACGGCGAGCAGATCGACAAGATGGCTGAGGAGCTATGCCGCGAATACCTGGCGCAGCGCGACGAGACCGCCAACAAGAACGATCTGAACGCGCTGTTCAACATCGGCTACGGTCTTTACGTCATCACCTGCAACGACGGTAAAAAGGACAACGGCCTGATCGTCAACACGGTCACCCAGGTCACCAACACTCCCAACCGCCTGGCGGTCACCATCAACAAGGAAAACTACTCGCATCACGTCATCAAGCAGACCGGCAAGATGAACATCAATTGCCTCTCTGTGGACGCTCCCTTCGCCGTATTTGAAAAGTTCGGCTTTCAGAGCGGCAGAAACGTTGACAAATTTGCGGATTGCACGCCCCTGCGCTCGGATAACGGCCTTGTGTTCCTGCCCAGGCACATCAATTCCTTTATGTCTCTGGTTGTAGAACAGTACGTTGACCTCGGCACACACGGCATGTTCATCTGCTCGATCACCGAGGCGCGCGTGCTTTCCGATCGCGAGACCATGACCTACACCTATTATCACCAGAACGTCAAGCCCAAGCCCCAGACCGAGGGCGTCAAGGGATACGTTTGCACCATCTGCGGCTACGTCCACGAGGGCGAGCTGCCCGAGGATTTCGTCTGCCCGCTTTGCAAGCACGGTGCCTCGGATTTCGTTGAGATCAAGTAAACAAATCAAATAAATCAATATTAAAGGAGATTATCGTTATGTGTGAAACCAAGTTCTATATTTGCGAAAAGTGCGGCAACCTGGTAGGTGCCATCCATGAATCCGGCGTTCCCATGAAGTGCTGCGGTCAGAATATGACCAAGATCGAGGCAGGCGTGGTGGAAGCCAGCCGCGAAAAGCACATCCCTGTTGCAAGCGTCGAAGGCGACAAGGTAGTCGTCACCGTTGGCTCCGTGGCTCACCCCATGGTGCCCGAGCACAGCATTGAGTGGGTATATCTGCAGACAAACAAGGGCGGCCAGCGCAAGTGCCTCTCTGCAGGCGAAGCTCCCACCGTGACCTTTGCTCTCTGTGACGAAAAGCCCGTTGCAGTTTACGCTTACTGCAACCTGCACGGCCTTTGGAAGTCCGAATTATAATAGAGGAGGCTGTTATGGTAAACGCTAAGGTTCACGAGCTGCTCAATCAGCAGATCAACAAGGAGTTCTACTCCGCATATCTCTACCTGGATTTTTCCAACCACTTCAAGGCTGCAGGCCTTGACGGCTTTGCAAACTGGTATATGATCCAGGCGCAGGAGGAAAGAGACCACGCTATGCTGTTCTACACCTACCTGCAAAACGAAAACATGCCCGTCACGCTGGACGCCATCGCCAAGCCCGACAAGACGTTCACCTGCCACATGGACGTACTCAAGGCAGGACTTGAGCATGAGGAATACGTGACCTCTCTGATCAACGACATCTACGCAGCGGCATACGACGTACGTGATTTCCGCACCATGCAGTTCCTGGACTGGTTCGTCAAGGAGCAGGGCGAGGAGGAGACCAACGCCAACGATATGATCACCAAGATGGAGCTGTTCGGCTCTGATCCCAGAAGCCTGTACCTGCTCAACCAGGAGCTGGCGGCGAGAGTTTACACAGCCCCCTCGCTGGTTCTGTAATACAGTCAACTTGAACGTTGACCGTATTACAATGAAATATTTCGCCATGGGCGAAACGTGAAATTTTCGCTTCGCGAAAGTGAAATTC
>CAZCRV010000204.1:0-3812 GCA_964501175.1 uncultured Clostridium sp. | reverse complement strand
ACAGCCGACATTTTCGCTTTTACACAATGACATCATATATTATAAACACAAAACATGTAAATTGTCAAGTGTTTTTTGAAAATTTCAAAAGATTTTTCGCTTTTTTCCGCCTACATATCTTCAACGCGGACCACAGGGCCGTCATCGGGCAGCTTTTTGATGGTTTTGTTCCACAAAATGACCAGGAAAATCACGCTCATGGCAATCGACATCAGCTCGGCGATCGGAAACGCCCACCAGATGATATTCAGTCCGCCGACCTGTGCCAGAAGAAACGCCACGGGCAAAAGCACCACCAGCTGACGCGCAATGGATACGAACATGGAAAACAGGCTCTTGCCAAACGCCTGGAACACAGCGCTGATGGTGATAGAGAAGCCCGCTAAGATAAAGCTGAGCGAAATGGTGCGCAGCGCGATCTGTCCGTAGTACATGGCATCCGTGCCCTCTGTGACGTTGAAGATGCCCAGCATCTGCGCCGGGAACACCTGCATCAGCAGCATACCCACCAGCATGAAGCTGACCGCAAACACGCAGGAAACGCATACCACGCGCACAATTCTCTTTCTCTTTTGCGCGCCGTAGTTATAGCCCACGATGGGGATCAAACCGTTATTGAGGCCAAACACCGGCATGAACACAAAGCTCTGCAGCTTGAAATAAATGCCCAGGACGTTTTGTGCGGTGGTGGTCAGTGCGCCAAAGCCGTTGAAGATCAGATTCAGACCGCCCGTCATGACCGAGCTGATCGATCCCATGATGATGGACGGGATACCGATGATATAGATCTCCTTGATCAGCTTCCAGTCAGGCTTAAAGCCGCGGAAGGTCAGATGCACCTCCTTGTTGTGCTTATGGTTGATGATGATACCGAAAATAGCGGATGCGATCTGCCCGAGCACGGTAGCAACAGCCGCGCCCGCAACGCCCCAGCCGCAACCGAAGGGCATGGTGACAAGGCCGCCGAACAGAGGCGTACCGCCCTCCAGGATCAAGAATGGGTCAAGCACGATATTGATGATGGCACCAAGACCCTGCGTATACATGGACAGCATGGTATTGCCCGACGACTGCATCAACTTTTCGATCATGAGCTGCGCGCACGAGCCAAACGAGAAAATCAAACAGATGGACAAATACGTAGTGCCCGCCTCAACCACGGCAGAATCGGATTGATTCATCAGCTGCATGAACGGCTTGACCGCGAATATGCCTAACAGCAAAAAGAAAATATAGCTGCAGGCTGCCAAAAACATGCCGTTGGCCGCTATGGCGTTTGCGGTTTTCTGATCCTTCATGCCAAGGTTGCGCGAGATCAGCGCGTTGACGCCGACGCCCGTGCCCACGCCCACCGCGATCTGCAGGTTCTGCACGATAAACGCAATGCTCAATGCTGCAACCGCAGGCGATTCGCCCACACCCTCATAAGGGATATACGACACAAACATCGTGTCCACCACATTATAAAGGGCTTGCACCAGCATGGACGCGATCATGGGCAGCGACATGGAAAGCAGCAAGCGCGTGACGGGCATGGTGCCCATTTTATTTTCTCTTACGATTTTTTCCGCCAATTCTTTACTTCCTTCTTCTTTCTTCGAAAATTCACATTGAGTTTTATTATACCATAAATATACGGCAGCGTCAATAGCAGCACATGCCAAATTGTGTGCCAACGCCAACGCCAACGCTCGGACAAGTTCGGTTATTTTGCATTTGCATTTTGCATTTTGCATTCTGCATTTTTTCATTGACTTGTCGACCAAAAAATGATATAATAGTTCCAACGTCAACAAAAAGGAGGGCGCTGCATGAACGAGATCATCAAAGAGGCGGATTTTCGCCGTGAGATCAAAGGCGAGGTGCGCCCTTGTTACTTTTTCTTTGGCGAGGAGGATTACCTCAAAAACGCTGCACTCAAGCAGGCGCGCGCCACGCTTGGCGGCGATCCCGCCTTTGATATTTTCAATTTTGCCGTCATCGACGGCCGCGAATACACGGCAGACAAGCTTTTGGACGTGCTCGCTCCCCCGCCCATGATGGCAGATCGCAAGCTGATCATTTTGCAGGATCTTGATCTGACAAGCATCAAGCAAGCCGATTTTGCCGAGCTTTGCACCGTGCTTGGCACGCTTGCGGACTACGATTACAACACGCTGATCATTACCACCGCGCAGGACGGCTTTGACCCCGGTGTGCTGCCCAAGCGACCGTCTGCACAGTTCAAAGCACTCTGCGAGGTAGCAGTCCCCGTGCAATTTGAGCGCTCCACCCCCGCAAAGCTTGCGGCCTGGGCGCAAAAGCACTACGCCGCACACGGCGCGCAGGCCTCTGCCCCCGTGGCAGCCTACACCATTGAATACTGCGGACGAGATATGTTCGCGCTGGTCACGGAGATCGACAAGATCGCCTGCTACGCCCTCTCTCACGGGCGCTGCGAGGTGACCGAAGCGGACGTGAATGCGGTTGCCACACCGGTCAGCGAATTCGGTGCCTTTGCGTTTGCGAACGCCATTTCCGAGGGCAGGCGTGCAGACGCCCTGCAGATCTTGGACGACATGAAATTTCGCCGCATCGATCCCATCATGGTCATGGGCGAGGTGATCGGCATTTACAGCGAGATGCTGATGATCAAGACGCTTGCCGAAAAGGGCTACTCCGCGCCCGAGATCGCGTCCGAGCTGAAAATCAACGAATACAAGCTCGCCCGCTATCTCAAAAGCCTGCGCAGCCTCTCGGTTGAGCGCATGCACGCCACCATCCGCGCCGCGGCCTTGGCCGATTCCGAGCTCAAATCCGGCGCAAAAAGCTATGCCCCGCTTGAAAAACTGATCTGTTCTTAATATAAAAGGAGACAATTATGAAAATCTTGAATTTCGGCTCTTTGAATTTAGACTACGTATACTCGGTTGACCACTTTGTGGCCGAGGGTGAGACGCTGGCATCCGGCGTGCGCAATACCTTTTGCGGCGGTAAGGGACTGAACCAGTCGGTTGCCCTTGCACGCGCGGGTGCATGCACCTACCACGCGGGCAGCGTTGGCCCCGAGGGCGGCATGCTGACCGATATGCTGCAGAGCGCAGGCGTGGACGTGACCTACACAAGACAGGTGGATACCCCCACGGGTCACGCCATCATCCAGGTTGACCCCAAGGGTCGCAACTGCATTTTGCTGTTCGGTGGTGCAAACCGCTGCAACGACGACCAATTTATCGACAGTGTTCTTGCCGATTTTGACGCGGGAGACTGGCTGGTGCTGCAAAACGAGATCTCGGGTCTTGCACATCTGATCAGCGAGGCCAAGGCCAAGGGCATGGTTGTGGTGCTTAACCCCTCCCCCTTTGATCTGAGCCTGGTAGCAGCGGGCCTTGGCAAGGTGGATTACCTGTTGCTCAACGAGACCGAGGGCAAGCAGCTGACCGGCTATGACGCACCCGACAACATTCTCAACGCCATTCGCTCGGCTTACCCCAACATGCGCGTGGTTCTGACGCTTGGCAAGGACGGCTGCATTTACGATGACGGCACGCAGCGCATCAGCCACGGCATTTATCCCGTCAAGGCGGTAGATACCACCGCCGCAGGCGACACCTTTACCGGATTCTTTATTTATGCCATCAGCACGGGAGTCTCCCCTACCGAGGCCATTCGCCGCGCAAGCGCGGCAAGCGCGATTGCGGTCTCCCGCCCGGGAGCAGCACCCAGCGTGCCCACGGCAGAAGAAGTGGATGAGTTTTTGAAAAATGCACAATGACAGAAAAGGGGCTGAGTCACTAACTTAGCTCTGCGAAAAGAAAAAGCGGATACTTTTT
>CAZCRV010000203.1:0-3828 GCA_964501175.1 uncultured Clostridium sp. | reverse complement strand
GTCCCCCGTTACGCGCCCTTCTTCTGTCGCTTTTCACAATTCTTTTCCTCAAAAGATAACAAAGATAGTCAAGGTTTTCATGCAAGAAAGCCTTGACTTATTTTTGACTTTGTGATATAATATGATAGATGTGAAAATAGGGCTTGCGGCAAGATCACTCGGGCAGTTTGGCGAATGATCGCACAGCGTTGCTTGACCGCGTTTTCACGGGACAAAATCTGTCCGAGGCAGTTTGGTCGGCGCAGACAATATATAAGCGATCTCGCATATATGGGCTCGCTGTCTGTGGTCGCGCCCTGAGCACTCTGCTTTTGGCACGGCTATTTTTGTTTCGATTCCAAAAGAAAGGACCTTTGAAAATGACATTGTTCGCAAATGCTCGCATGTTTGTTAACGGTAGATTTGTTCACAAGGACGTTGTCCTTGCGAATGGTGCTTTGTCTTTTTCTGCTCCCGGCAGCGTCTCTGCCTCTGCTTTTGACACTGTTTTCCATAATTGTGATATTTTTCCCGGTTTTTGTGACGTGCACGTGCACCTTCGCGAACCGGGTTTTTCTTATAAAGAGACCATTGCCACGGGTACGGCGGCAGCAGCGCACGGCGGATATACGGCGGTGTGCAGTATGCCGAACTTAAGCCCCGTGCCCGACAGCGTAGAGCACTTAGCCGAGCAGCTGGCCATCATCGAGCGCGACGCCGTGATCGACGTCTACCCTCTGGGCGCGCTGACGGTAGGACAAAAGGGCCAAGAGGCCGCAGACCTCGAAGGCATGGCCAAGCATGCCATTGCCTACTCGGACGACGGACGCGGCGTGCAGAGTGCCGACATGATGGAGCATCTGATGCTGCGCGCCAAGGCACTTGGCAAGATCGTGGTAGCGCACTGCGAGGACAATTCCCTCTTGCGCGGTGGCTACATTCACGACGGCGAATACGCAACGGCACACGGACATCGCGGCATTTGCTCCGAGAGCGAATGGGGTCCGATCAAGCGCGACCTCGAGCTTGCTGAGAAAACGGGCTGCGCTTATCACGTCTGCCACATTTCCACCAAGGAAAGCGTGCAGCTGATCAGAGAAGCCAAGGCACGCGGCGTGGACGTGACCTGTGAGACAGGCCCGCATTACCTCTCCCTTTGCGACCAAGATCTCGAAGAGCACGGCCGCTTCAAGATGAATCCCCCGCTTCGCTCCGCTGCAGATCGCGAGGCTTTGATAGAAGGCTTGATCGACGGCACCATCGACATGATCGCCACCGACCACGCCCCCCACTCGTGGGAAGAAAAATCCAAGGGACTTGAAAAGAGTGCGATGGGTGTTGTGGGGCTTGAAACAGCCTTCCCCGTGCTCTACACCTACTTGGTAAAGTCGGGCAGAGTCAGCCTCGAGCGCATCATTGACGCGCTGGCATTGTCGCCGAGAAAGAGATTCGGCATCCCGCTCTTGCCCGATTCCCTGACCGTCTGGCAAACAGACGGCATTTACACGGTTGATCCCGAAACGTTTCTGACCAAGGGTCGCGCGACTCCCTTTGCAGGGCACAGACTCTATGGCACTTGCATCACTACAATTCACGGAGGTAAAACAGTATGGAAAATCAAATGAACGTAAAGCTTGTTTTGGAAGACGGCAGCGAATTCCTCGGGTATAGCTTTGGTGACGACAGCATTCGTGACCGCGTATGTACCGTGGTATTCAATACCTCGATGGTGGGATACCAGGAGATCGTCTCCGACCCCGCTTACACCGACCAATTCGTAGTGATGACCTACCCTCTGATCGGCAACTACGGTATGACCGAGGAGGACTACGAGGCAAGATCGTTGACCATGGGTGGCCTGATCGTACGCGAATACAACGACCAGCCCTCCAACTTCCGCTACACCAAGACACTCGAAGAGGTTATGTGCGAGCATCACATCCCCGGCCTTTGGGGCATTGATACCAGAATGCTGACAAGAAAGCTGCGCGACCACGGTTGCATGCGCGGCATTCTGACAAGCATCCACACCACCACCGCCTCTGCCTTAGCCATGATCCGCGTCACCCCCATTCCCACCGATGCAGTCGCACGCGTCAGCAGCAAAAAGCGCTGGTACACCAGAACCGCCAACGCAAAGCACCACGTCGTTGCCATTGACTGCGGCATCAAGACCAACATCGTCCGTACGCTGACAAGCAAGGGCTGCAACGTCACGGTCGTTCCCTATAACACCACCGCAGAGCAGATCGACTCTTTGAATCCCGACGGCGTGGTCGTCTCGGGCGGCCCCGGCAGCCCCGAGCATGCAGGTGAGGTCATCGAAACCATCAAGGCTCTGTGGGGCAAGTACCCCTTGTTCGGCATCGGCCTTGGTTGCCAGATCCTGTGTCTTGCCAAGGGTGCTACCGTCTCCTCTCTGCCTCACGGTCACCGCGGTGGCTATCCCGTGCGCTGCACCGAAAACGGCAAGATCACCGGCACCGCGCAAAACCACACCTTTGTGGTGGATCGCGACAGCCTTGAGGGCACCGGCCTTTGCGTGCTTTACGAAAACGTGACCGACAAGAGCGTGGAGGGCGTGATCGACGCAGAAAGCCTTGTGCTTGGCGTGCAGTTTGCTCCCGAAAGCGCGCCCGGCCCTCAGGACAATTACGCACTTTTCGACCGCTTTATTGCTATGATGAAGGAGGATAACTGATATGCCGAAGAGAACAGATATCAAAAAAGTACTTGTCATTGGCTCCGGCCCGATCGTCATCGGCCAGGCAGCAGAATTTGACTATGCAGGCACGCAGGCGTGCTTAGCACTCAAGGAAGAGGGCTACGAGGTTATCCTTTGCAATTCCAACCCCGCAACCATTATGACCGATACCACCATCGCAGACAAGGTTTACATGGAGCCCCTGACGCTGGAATACGTGGCGCGTGTCATTCGTCACGAGCGTCCCGACGCCATCGTGCCCGGCATTGGCGGTCAGACAGGTTTGAACCTCGCTATGCAGCTGGAAAAGAAGGGCATTCTGCGTGAGTGCGAATGCGAGCTGCTGGGCACCTGCGGCGCAAGCATCGAGCGCGCCGAGGACAGAGAGCTCTTTAAGGAGCTCTGCGAGGAGCTTGGCGAGCCCGTGCTTCCCTCTTTGATTGCAAACAGCATGGAAGAGGGCCTGGCAGCAGCCAAGGAGATCGGCTACCCCGTTGTGCTTCGTCCCGCATTTACCCTGGGCGGCACGGGAGGCGGCTTTGCCGACAATGAAAAGGAATTTGTCGACATTATGAAAAACGCCCTGCAGCTCTCCCCCGTACACCAGGTACTGGTGGAAAAGAGCATCAAGGGCTATAAGGAAATCGAATACGAGGTCATGCGCGACGCCAACGACACCGCGATTGCCATTTGTAACATGGAGAACGTGGACCCCGTAGGCATTCACACGGGCGACTCGATCGTTGTCTGCCCCTGCCAGACGCTGACCAACAAGGAATCGCACATGCTGCGTGACAGCGCGCTCAAGATCATCCGCGCGCTTGGCATCGAGGGCGGCTGCAACGTACAGTTCGCGCTTGACCCCCACTCGTTCAGCTACTACCTGATCGAGGTCAACCCCCGCGTTTCCCGTTCCTCCGCGCTGGCATCCAAGGCGACCGGCTATCCGATCGCCAAGGTTGCCGCAAAAATCGCTGTCGGCTACAACCTTGACGAGATCGAAAACAAAGTCACCGGTACGACGATGGCGTGTTTCGAGCCTGCCATCGACTATGTGGTCGTCAAGTTCCCGCGCTGGCCGTTCGACAAATTCGTTTACGCTGCCCGCCGTCTCGGTACGCAGATGAAAGCGACCGGTGAGGTTA
>CAZCRV010000202.1:0-3848 GCA_964501175.1 uncultured Clostridium sp. | reverse complement strand
AATAAACATAAGGCAGATTCATAATAATGATGATACGTCACAGGCGGCGGACAAAATTTGTCCGCCGCCTCTACTGTTTTATCTTTATTTTCAGGCATTCGAGAAAACAGCTTGTCCTTACCAATTTTTAATAAATTAAGTTGATTTTTTGCTAAAAATGCCTGTTGTTGCTCTTATGTGATAGCAGGATGGCAATTTTTGAGCGTTTTGCCGAAGTGCGAAAAATCCTTATTTTACAAGGGCTTTCGGCGATTTTTTGATAAAGATTGCATTTGCGGGATAGCAGCATCGGCAGCCAGGTCCTCGTTGAGGTCGGTGATGGGGTCGCCCTTGACCGCCAGGTACTTGGTATCAAAGGGCACGCCTGCTGCGCTGACGGGATAGATGCCCGTGGTATGATCCACGAAATACGAAGCAAAGGGGCTTTCATTGATTTCCTTTTCCGAGAGATTGCGCGTCAGCTGGTACACGATGGAGGCAATCATCTCCATGTGGGCGAGCTCCTCCGTGCCGATGTCGGTCAGCGTGCCAATGATCTCCTTATCCGGCATGCTGTAGCGTTGATTGAGGTAGCGCAGGGATGCGCCAAGCTCACCGTCGGGCCCGCCCAGCTGCGTGATGATGGCGGTGGCAAGCTTGGGGTTGGGTGTCTTGATATTGACGGGGTATTGCAGCTTACGTTCATAGATCCACATAATAAACCTCCTTACACATCATTCTGCCAGGGCCAGGGGCTCTGTCCCCATTCCCAAAGGGCAGGGTTTTTGTTGTCCATGATGGTCATGGGGCCGCAGCCCTGCTTGTAAGCGCGGGCAACCTCCTCACGCTCTGCGATCAGCTTGCCATAGTAATCAAGGGCAGCTGCGTTGTCTGGGTAGCTGTCCAGGTAAAGGGCAAGCTCCACGATCGCAAAATCCAATCGCTGCAGCTTGGCGTAAAGCTGCTTGCAATCTCTGCTTTGATTCTGATCCATCATTTACCGTCCTTTCCGCGCGCCCTTGAAGGGGAAGTCCAGGGCAGTAAAAATCGTGCCCTTGTCCAGCCAGAGCTCGCGATCGTACAGATTTTCAAAGGCCTGCGTGGGGGCATACACCATGGCAAGCGGGTATGCATCCAGGCAAGCAGGGCCCGAGGGTCTTTGCGGCGCGACGTTCATGACCGGAACGTACTGCTCGCATTCGCAGTCGGGAGTAAATTGGGATTGTCGCAGCGCAGCATAAGGGGCGCGCTCTCTGCCGCGACCGGCGCTGCTTCTTTGTGCGTACATAAAAGTTCCTCCTCTGATAGGATTGAGCAAATTTGCTCAATGTCAGTATATGGCAGATGTGCGCGAGGTGTGTCGAAGCGTGGCTGTAGAAAATATTTTAGGAAATTTATGAAAAGTGCACATTGTTGACCGAGGGTTTTTGTGCTATAATAAGTAAGTAATTGTTTTTGTTGTGTTAAAATTTAAAAAAACTATTGACAAAGTTGACAATGCGTGATAAAATGGTTTCGAAAACCACATCCGAGCAAGGAGGATCATTTTGGATATCTTACTTTACAGCTTGTTCGCGGTATTCTGCGGCGTTTCAATCATTGGTATTATCTGTTACTTCCCGAGAATAAAATGTTGGTTCTATGCATTCGGACATCAGGAAAAGCTGCATAACCCCAAGAAGAACCGCTTGGCGGTCATCGTTCCCGCCAAGAACGAGAGCGAATCCATTACGCCGTTCTTTGACAGCGTGGAGAGACAGACCTACGACCGCGAGCTGTTTGACGTTTACGTGGTTGTGGACGACCCGGCTGACCCAACCATTGCCATGACAGCGCAAAGAGGGCACGAGTCGGTGATCGTTTCGGGGCAGACCAAGAAGGGCGACGCGCTGGACGGTTGCTTAAAGAAGATTTTGGCCGAGGACGCTTACAAATACGACGCGTATATCGTCATCGATGCGGACACTGTGCTGGACGACGCATTCCTTGAGGAAATGAACAACGGCATGGTCAAGGATACCGAGATTTTGGTATCCAAAAAGCGCGTCAAGAACTATTATTTTGGCGACAAGAGCACAAGAACCCTGTCCGCCTGCTGCAACGGCATCATTTGGACGCTGATGGACAATTTGGGCAACTACTACAAGACGCAGCACGGCTACCCCTGCTTTATCGTGGGCACGGGATTTCTCATGCGCGCAGACCTGGTGCGTAAGAATGGCGGCTGGCCTTATCAGAGCACGCTGACCGAGGACGTGGAGCTGATGATGGATACCGTGCTTTCGGGATATCTGACCAGCTACTACGAGCACGCGATCATTTATATGGAGGAGGCAACCAAGCTTTCGGTCACCAACAAGCGCAGGCAGCGCTGGATGACAGGCGTTGTGGACAGCGACAGACTGTATATGCCCCGGATTGACGCAAAGCAGAGCAGGGGGGCATCCAAAACCGAGAGAATGAAGCGTTATCACGCGACAAGTCTCAACGTTGTATACGGCCTTGTGGGCACGGCGCTGGTATATTCAGCAGTCAGCCTTGTGCTGGCTATAGTACTGGCAATTCTTGCAAACCCGCTTTGGTGGTGGGCGCTGCTTGGCTGGGGCATCGGCCTTGGTGCCATTTACCTCTATTTCTTAGTTCCCACGCTGTTTGCAGTATTTTCGGATTGGAACGTGATTAAGCTGTCCTTTGTGGGCAAAATCATATTGATATTCGCACATCCCATTTATTATATGGGATATATCCCGGTTATGCGCCGTGCGCTGTTCTCCAAGAAGAACAGACACACCTGGGAGGCCATCGACCGCGGGAATTTTTCAAAAGGCAGGTGAACATCCATGACAGATGCAGAAACCAGACAGCAGGTTCTGGCTGATATAGAGAAATACGAGCTTTCGGGCGAGTTTGACAAGCACGTTGACCCCGTGGATTACAGCCTCGTGCTGCCCGTGACCAAGGATTTTCCTTACGTGCGCAAGGGCTTTGACAAGATCAAGACCTTCTTTCAGTATCAGTTTATCGTCAAATCCTTCCGCAGAAAGACGCTGCGCGATGAGATCAAGCCCGAGGTTTATGGGATTGAGAACGCCAAGGGCGTCAAGAGCGCGATCATTACCTGCAATCACGTCAACAAATTTGACTGCCTTGCCTTGCAGCATGCGTTCCGCAAGCTCAAGGATAAGATCTATATCGTAGCCGCACCGTTCAACAACATGAAGGGCGCGTTCGGAGACGGCATGAGAGCGGGCGGCATGCTGCCGCTTTCGGATGACCCCGCCGTGATGCGACACTTTACCAAGTCTGTAGACTGGTATTTGCAGCATAACAATTTCGTGGTCATCTATCCCGAGCAGGCAATGTGGTGGAATTACAAAAAGCCCCGCGTGTACAAGGACGGAGCTTACACCTTTGCAGTAAAAAATAACGTACCCATTATTCCGACGTTTATCACGTACCGCCCCAGCGGTATTGTGAACGAGCAGGGAATCGAGCAAATGTATCTGACTGTGCATGTGATGCAGCCGATATATCCCGATCCCACCCTGCGCCGTCACGACAACGTGGCGT
The DNA here is from genome assembly GCA_964501175.1 of uncultured Clostridium sp. Lineage (GTDB taxonomy): Bacteria > Bacillota > Clostridia > Oscillospirales > CAG-272 > SVQP01. The sequence goes on along the minus strand of CAZCRV010000202.1, from coordinate 299 downwards.
ATATGAAAAAGAAAAACTTCGCTATGTGTAAAGCGAAGTACGAAGAGGTCTACGGCGAGAAGCTGACCTATTCGACCATCGATCCCGAAAAAGCACCCGATAAGATCGCGCTCGGGTAAGGGTTATGTTCCGCTATTATATCATCGCGATCGTCGTTGGCAATATCCTGATAGGCCTTGTGGGTGGAATTGTTGGCCTGCCGGGATATTCCACACCCGTGGCAATGCTCGTGTGCTTGGGCGTGTCCGTTCTCTTTACTGCGTTGGAATTCGGCTTGGATGCCATCATTGCATGGCTGA
>CAZCRV010000201.1:0-3857 GCA_964501175.1 uncultured Clostridium sp. | reverse complement strand
GTACCAGCCCTCATAGTATCCCTTATAAATATCGCCCTGATCGTAGAAGCGCTTGAAGATCTTGGTAACCGCTGCTACGTGATAATCGTCGGTCGTACGGATAAAGTGGTCATAACTTGCGCCCATGCCGTCAAAAATGGCCTTGATCTCGCCTGCTACGCCGTCAACATATTGCTTGGGAGTAACGCCTGCTTCCTTGGCGCAATTTTCAATCTTCAGACCGTGCTCGTCGGTGCCGGTGCAGAAGAAAACGTCGTATCCGCGCTCGCGCTTGTAGCGTGCCACCGCGTCGGTCATGATGATCTCATAGGTATTACCGAAGTGAGGCTTTTTGGACGCGTACGCAATCGCGGTCGTGATATAAAACTTGGGTTTCTGTTGATTCATGTCAGTATTCCTCTTGTTAATTTATGGTTTATTTTTTAATTATCGTTTTGTTTTTCCTGTGATTTCAAGGCGCTGCAGAGCATTTGATTACATAATAATAGGTACGGAACGGTATCCACCACCGCGCTGACCAGTACGGTTGCCACGGCAAGCAGCGCCCAGCCGAAGAAACTGAGGTGGTATCCAAGCAGCGCACCGCCTCTGCCCCGGCAAATTTCCTTCATCTGTTTTTTGACTTCTTTTCGGGGCAATCCGCGCATGATCAGCACGCCCGCAACAAAGGCTCTTCGAAACAGAAATAATGCAAAAAAGCAGAGTACGATTCCGGCCAGAATGATACCCAAAAAGGCAAGATCCGCCAAGACATATATTGCGGTTTGATCAGCGATCACTTGACCGACCGAAGATGCCAGAACAATGCTTGCGATCAAAACCAGGGCAAGTGAAAATATCGGAAATCCGAGCGAGCGAAGCCCCGCTCTGGTGCAACGCAGATATTGCTTTACGGAACCGAACGCGTAGAACAGATCTCTTCCCTCTACGCGCTGTCCCTCACAAATACGCTGCGATACGTGTATCACGCCGCCACTCATGGGCATAAGCAGCAAAAACGCAAGCACCAGCATCAGCGCATAAGATGCAATCAGCATCACGGTCGCAAGCACGCTCGGCTGCTCGGTAAACACCGAGTCATCCGCCGCATACACAAGCGCGCCGCCCAGCATATAGATAAATCCAGCAGTCGCCAGCCAAAGGCCAATCGCAAAAATCAGCCACAGGCGATTGTGATCCATATCTAAAAGCACCCTAGCCCGCCGTTTGCAATCCTTGATCACGGGTGACAAGCTTTGATTCGGTACACTCACAGCACAACCTCCGCGCCGCTCTTGAATACGCGGCAAAGGTGATAATCACCGTCAAGCAGCAAAAGATCCGCACGCTTGCCGGGCGCAATCTCGCCAACCTTGTCGTCAAGACCCAACGACTTAGCAGGCGCCATCGTCGCAGCGTACAAAGCCTTTTCAAAGGGAATGCCCGCAAAGCTTGCAAGATTTCTGACACCGTCCATCAAATGCAGCGTGCTGCCCGCAATCGCACCGTCGTGCGTCACTGCCTTACCATCCTTGACGGTCACGGGCATGCCCGCAATGCTGTATTCACCGTCCGCGCAGTCGGTCGCCTCCATCGAGTCGGTGATCAGCACCAGCTGCTCTTTTTTGTTTCTGTAGGCCAGGGCCACCATTTCGGGCGAAACGTGCACGCCGTCCACGATCAGCTCAGCATAAGCGTCCGAGTCAAACGCGGCACAGACCGCACCGCCGTCGCGGTGATGCAGAGGCGGCATGGCGTTGAAGAGGTGCGTAAAGCTGCGCACGCCGCGCGCAATCGCTTGCTTTGCCTGTGCGTAGGTCGCAGTCGTATGAGCAAGACCCAGAGTCGCACCCTTGGAAAGAGCACGCGCGGCAAACGCGCCGTCCGTGTCCAGCTCAAACGCAGCGCTGACGTGCACCGCACCGCAAACGTTACAGATCAATCCCTCCAGCTCGTCAGGATCCGGCCCCGAGAGCAGCCCGGGCGCATGCGCGCCGCGCTTGGCGGGATTGAGATATCGTCCTTCAAAATGTACGCCGCAGAACACGCCACCGTCGTCAGCCTCGCCAATACGCGCAACGGCCGCCTGCATGTCCGCCACAGGGGCAGATGCCAGCGTGGGCATGACGCTTGTCACACCTCCACGCAGATACGCGCGTGCCATTTCGGCAAGCTTTTTTGCATCGGCCGTGATAAAATCACCGCCCACAATACCGTGGGTATGCATATCCACAAGGCCGGGCGCAAGATACATCCCCTGCCCGTCAATCACGGCAGCATCCCGTGCATCCGGCACCGCATCATCCACGGTATATACACCGCAGATCACGCCGTTCTCGACGTATACCGCTCCGGGTAAAAAGCGCATACTGCCGCTGTGATATACGTTTACGTTCTCAAAAAACAGATTCACAGCAAATACCTCCTTGCGACATACATAATATTCCATGATCATTATAGCAAAGATTTTCTCAATTTACAAGAGGGATTGCGCAAATTCCCGAAAAGTAATTTTCAAAGAGCGTTCAGTAAGCCTTTGACACATACGACAAAGCCTTTGGTCGGAATGCCCAACAATTGTCGTATCTGACAAGATTTTCACAATCTTTCAATTGTTATTATTTTGTCATTTCGTTGTTAAAAATTTAACCGGGCCATTTGTAATTATATAATTAAATGTAGGAATTATTCCATTTTTTTCGGAATATTTTGACAAATTTTTATCACTGGTAAATTTACATAAAAATAACGGATTAATTTTATGAAATTTTCGGATATAAAAGTTTTTCCGTACGTATTGCAATATTCTGCTATCTTTGATATAATATATCTTGAATAAGATTTATTACATCCGAGGAGGAAATTCTATGAAGATTCTGGTCGTTAACGCCGGAAGCTCGTCGCTCAAGTATCAGCTTTTTGATATGGACGAGCACAAGGTTCTCGCCAAAGGTCTTTGCGAAAAGATTGGCCTGAGCGGTGCGATCACGCACAAGCGTCCCGGCAAGGAAACTTATGAGGCGGACTATCCCATGCCCACTCATAACGAAGCCATTGCCCTGGTGCTCAAGCTGCTGACCGATGCCGAATGGGGCGTCATCGCAGACGTGTGCGAGATCAACGCAGTCGGCCACCGTTTTGCACACGGTGGCAAAATCAAGCAGTCCTGCATTTTGGAGGACGAGGAGATGAACTACATCGAGTCCATCATCCCGATCAATCCTCTGCACGGACCTCCCGCCATCAAGGGTGTCAACGCATGTAAGGCTCTGATGCCCGGCGTCCCCATGGTTGGCGTATTCGACACTTCTTTCTACAGCACGGTTGAGGAAAAGGCGTATATCTACGCGCTGCCCTACGAGTGGTACGAGAAGTACGGCGTTCGCCGCTACGGCTTCCACGGCACCTCCCACCGCTATGTTGCAGCCGAGGCTGCCAAGTTCGTGGGCAAGCCGATCGAACAGCTTAAGATCGTCACCTGCCACATCGGCTCCGGCTCCTCCATCTCCGCCGTCAAGTACGGCAAGGCAGTTGACACCTCCATGGGCTTCACTCCCCAAGAAGGCCTGCCTATGGGCACCCGCTGCGGTACCATTGACCCCTCGATCATCGAGTATATCTGCACCAACTCCGGCATGAGCGTGGGGGAGGTCAACGACGCGCTCAACAAGAAGTCCGGTCTCTTGGGCATCTCCGGTGTTTCCAACGACGCTCGTTACGTCTGGGATGCTGCTGAAGCAGGTAACCACCGCGCACAGCTCGCGCTCGACGTGCTCACTCACAGCGCAAAGAAGATCATCGGCTCCTACGCAGCAGTTATGAACGGCGTGGACGTCATCGTCTTCACCGCAGGCATGGGTGAGAACGACGCTCGCATC
>CAZCRV010000200.1:1903-3874 GCA_964501175.1 uncultured Clostridium sp. | reverse complement strand
CTGATGATCGAGAGCTACATCGAGGACGGCGCACAGAAGATCGGCGACGGCTGCTACGGCAAATCCATCACCGACCCCTGCCTTGGCTGGGACAAGACCGAGAAGCTGATCCTTGATATGGCGGAGCAGCTGTAAATAAATGCAGAAGGCAGAATGCAAAATTATGGAAGAAATCCGCTCGTCCCGAGCGGATTTCATTTTATCATAAAAAAATAAGAAAACCCTAAGAAAGTACAGGGCAATGCTGTCTATATGAGTGAAGGGACAAAAAGCAATGCTTTGAGAAAGGAGCAGATATGGATAATCGGTACAATCGCATATGGCAAGACGGCGAGATCATCGATCTGCTCTTTGCCCGCTCCGAGCAGGGGCTTGACCAAATTCAAGGCAAATACGGCAAGGCACTGTTGCAGATGGCGCGCAATATTGTGAAAAACGAGCAGGATGCCGAGGAATGCGTCAACGATACCTTAGTCAAAATATGGGATTCGATACCTCCCAACCGTCCCGGGTCGCTATTGGCGTATGCCCTGAAAATCGTGCGTAATCTTTCGCTCAACAGGTTGCAAGCCTTACATGCCGAAAAGCGCGGCGGCGCGGCGGTTTGTGTACCGTTTTCCGAGCTTGAGGAGCACTTGGAGGGCATTGCCGTACCGGATGAGAGCGACGCTCGGGAGTTCAAGAGAATTATCAACGATTTCCTGGCCTCGCTTTCGCAAAAGGATGCTGTGCTGTTTATTCGCCGCTACTGGTATCTGGATTCCATCAAAACGCTGTCCGAAATGAGCGGCTACAGCGAAAACAATATTTATCAGCGGCTTTTCGTGATGCGGCAAAAGCTGCGAGACAGACTGATCAAGGAGGGATATTGCGATGAAGTATAAAAAGTCAAGAAAGTTGACCGAGCAGATCGAGGATCGCCATATTCTGTTGGCGTCGGACCCTGCCGCGGTGTTTGGCAGAAAGCGCGCGCGTCTGCCAATTCGTCGCGTGATTTTGTTGGCAGCGTGTCTGTCCTTAATTATTGTTATGACGTTGACAGCATTGCCCGCGCTGCTTGGCGACTCGCAAGAGCCCGGAACGGATACCCCCGGGACAGAGCAGTTACCCGTGGTATCCAATCTGCTTGCCGATCATGCATACGTGCAGGTGCACAGAGTGACGCCCGCAGAGGCTATGCCCACGGGGAAGGTACAGAGCTATACGGCCGACGGCGAGGAAGTGTCGGTGGAGTCGCAAAAGGCATTTGTGGGTACGCGCCTGATACTCTTGCACATTTACTGTGCCGAGGACGAAACCGTGATACTGACACCGAGTGAGCACGGGCGTCTGATAGAGGTGGAATATCGCACCACCAAGCACGGTGACGACTACTGGATGGCGTGGGATACGGAGGACGAGTCCTATTACTATCCCGATGAGTATTATGTGCAAGGCGCGGCGCGGGAGAGTGAGCTCACTGTTACGTCGGGTACGTCCTTACTTTGGCAGTATGAATATCGTTCCAACGGCATAAGCCGCCCGGAGTCCGTCTATCCCTGTATCAAGGACAATTTCGTGGATTTCAAGGTGATAGGGGCTGACGGAGAGATCCGAGGCGGAGGATCGGTGTATATCGGTGCGCTGGATCTTGTGCCGCTGACCGAAAATCCGCAGTATTATGCGAGATTTTCGACAGAGCTCAACGCTGCCTATCGCCCCTGCGTGCTGGGGTCGTACAGTTATCTGACCTCGGATGGCAGTCCCGTCTCCGAGAACTTTCATCAAGAGACCGTGGCAGACCTGCACGCGGGCGCGGACGAGGCGCACGAGGGGCTGTTTGCCGATCTGAGTGAGGACAGCTACCGCATCAGCATGCGTAATCTCATGTATGAACATGCGTCGGTGTTTGCAGAAGGCTACGGCGTGCTGATCTGGCCAAAGTCGCCGGGATTTGATCATTACGCGATCGTGCATAACGGGGACTATAAC
>CAZCRV010000200.1:0-1803 GCA_964501175.1 uncultured Clostridium sp. | reverse complement strand
ATCATCAACGCCGAGGATTGGCAGGCGTATGCGCTCAAGCAGGGCGAGGGCGGCTACTTTGAAGGCAAATCGGAAGAGGAGTTGTTCGAGCTCTACCGGGGCAACAGCGATGAAAACTTTGGCGCAAACGTGCTGCCTACGGGCAGAACTTTGCTTGCTTCCGACAGCTCTGCGTGGTTTTTTAACAAGCTGACAGGCAATATCAGCACGTGGTGCCCCGACCCCATGTGCGAGGGCGGAGAGAACTGTGTATTTTCCGGCTTTTGGAACGACTACGGTGAGCTCTGCACGTACGTCGGAGAGCATCACCTGTACTTCATCAGCTCCTATAAGGATTTCACCGCCCGACTCTACCGTTGCGATTTCCGGCGCAACAACTTGGAAATGCTGTACGTTCTGCCCACCTACGTAGACGACGGACAGGTGTACTCCGAGTACATTGAGATCATTTACGAAAAGGACAATCTGCTGTATTTTCTTGAACGCAACTACGTTGGCAGCAATAAAAATTCCATTCCATCCGTCAAGACTCTGAATATGGATAACGGAGAGATCAGCGTGGTCTCGGGAGATATCAACATCGGGCAATGCTTTGTGGAGAATGATGAGGTCTACTATACCCTGAACGAACCGGAGGAGTACTATACCTGGTCTAAGACCGATCTGAATTTCAGCAAAAAAGAGTCGCTGTTTGAAGGCCCTATGAGGATCTACAATCACACCAAAGACTACGCGATTATCACGGAGTGGAAGGGCTACGGCGTATTTGAACAGTATTATTTGTACTCTTTGGATACCGGGGAGAGTATCCCGCTTGGCGAGCAGACGCGTAACGTCGTTTTGTCCGGGGACTATATCTACTATACCAAACTGCTTACCGACGAGGAGATCGAGAATGATCCCAACAAGGAGTATTTTTTGTGGGAAGACCCCGATAGGGGAAACACCATTACCTCACAAAAGACCAATGCTCGTATCTTCAGACGGCAGATCGGTTCGGATGAGGAGGAGCTGGTATTCCAGCTGTTTTATCAGGGCGTTCCCGTGATGATCAATGATTTTTACGCGGACGGAGAATGCCTGTGGATGGAGGTCAAGAACCACGAGCAGTACCGCAATTATTTTAATCAGGATTTTGGTGGCAGACCGACGCAGGACAGAGTGGAAAATGAAAAAGAGCAGCCTAAAATGGGGAGCTATCTGATCATGGTTGACCTGCACAGCGGAACGGTACGCTTTATCGAGCTGGAGGACATGGAAGAGATCCACGGAATCTGGTAATTGACTTGAAAGGATTTGGCTTATGCTGAAATATGAATTCAAAAAGCTATTTCAAAGCAAGCTGTTCGTGATTTTGTTTGCGTTGCTGCTGCTTCTCAATATCGGCCTTTGCTATAGGAGTGCCAAGGAGGCGGCTGGGAGCGTGACCATCGAGCCGGATATCCTGGAGCAGCTGGATGCTTATAATCGCGATGCGGATGCCTGGCAAACAGAGTATGCAAGGCTTGGCAAGGTGTATGAGGAACACGAAAGAGTGAGGCGGGAGGCATTTGAGCAGGCATATGCGGAGTACAAGAAAGAGAATCCGAATGCAAGCTCGTTTTCCTACACCTTCCCGTCTGAAGAGCATTTTGACAGCGCGTTTTTAGCCGACGTTTCCAAGTATTGGGACTGCTATATGGCGTATGCTATCCTGCAGGAGCTGGATTCCTATGAAGCCGACGTCGGACGCGTGGTCAGGGCTGCGCGTATGGCGCAGGAGGATTATCTTGCCTCAGGCGTGAGTGAGCAGGCGTATGAATA
>CAZCRV010000199.1:0-3879 GCA_964501175.1 uncultured Clostridium sp. | reverse complement strand
CCACGGTCATAGGTGTATACGTACGTTGTATTGGTGTAGGGGTTATTCTCTCGGATCAACTGCTGCTGATCATCGTAGTAGTACCTTGTGACAAGTCCTGCAGAATCGGTGATTGTTTGGATATTGCCGAACGAATCATACGTATAAGTGTAACTGCTCGACGTTGTTCCAACGGTCGAGGTAAACGAACCGACTCTTGTCGATGCCTGCGACGTCTTGTCTGCGAAGGTATATGACTCACTCATGGTCAGCGAGTTGTTCCACATGGTTGCCTTGCCGGTCATGCGATACAGGGCATCATACGTGTAGACGATGCTCGCTTGTGCACCGCTGCCCCCGTGCAAAGTCATTGAGCTGAGCATGTCACCGCCGTTGGGCAGGGAACAGTATCAGCTTGTCCGCATCGTCCCGCCCGCCGCAAAGCGGCGAGGGAAGGGAATGGATGTAACAGAGAACCGTCCCCTATGACAGACTTGTTCTCTGTTTCGACACAGGGCTGGTCTTATGTTACACCATATTATAGCCATATGCCACATTCAATTAAAGTTCCATCAATATGCCAAATAGCGTAAATGCGGGTTTTTTGATTGTTTTGTGATTCCCTATAGGATGCACAATTAATTATTGATGATATATCAATAATTTGGTCGAATTTTAATCGGACTAACCATAACTGAGTAGTTTCATCATAATACCATTGGGCTTCTTGGACCGATTGATTAGGAAAAAGTTGACAAGTTGCATTAACAACTTTTTCATTGGATGTAAGATTTATTTGGGAATCGGATGTTATGTTCAAGCGCAATTTCGCAGAACGATCTCCGGATCGCCAATGTTGTTGATATCTGAATACATTATACTCTGTCAATGACATCATATATTCACTCGATGGGCCATACCAAAGAGCACCGGAAATCCAAGTACCCCATTCCCATGGCCAGAAAAAACATATATGATACAAATCGTTTTCGTACAAGATATATTCCATTTCTGAATCATAATCATATAGCAACCATAATTCATATTGTGACCCATCAGCCATGACCATGTCAAATTTTAAGTATTCGGCGCAGGTGATAGTATCATCGGTTTTGCACACGGAATCTTTTTGTTCTAATAAAGATTCCCAAAAGTATTGTATGGGTGCGTTGTTGTGTTTTATTGCATCTAAATTATCGAACCACAAGTAATTATATTCGATGTCGCCATTTTCTGAAAAGCCAATAAGACCTTGTGACATCATTAATGAACTCAATGGAATATTACTTGTCGAATCCGAATTTTTCACTTCAATACCTTGGCATGAATTAAGTATGCACATAAACACAATGGCCATAATAATGAATGATGATATTCTTGATTTCATTGCCCATATTCCTCCGCATATGCCCATATTTGGTTTTTGAGTTTTGTTGAATATCGGTTTGACATTTTTCCGTTAAATGCCGCTACGATTTCCTCGTTTTTATTTATTGACACCACTAAAATATTATGTTTTTTCGATAATTCAAGATCATCATTTGATAAGTGAGCAGCAGTATTGGATGGATGATAGTGAACACCTGCAACAATGTCCCAGTTACCTTTTTTGTCAGCTCTATAATGAACAGAATTAACCGATCCGTCTGTATATGTTTGAACTAAAAATTGACTCTCGTCGGAATTAACATATATTGCAGCGGCATATTCTACACCTTCCATACGACCTTCGTATACGGAAATCAAAGCTGCATCCATTGCATCTTCGAATGAGTCGCATATTTGCTCGGAATAGCCAGGTCCATTTTGGTCATCGATATACTCTTTATAACCATCTCCTTGGTTAGCATCCAAAGAATTGCAACTTGTAAACAGTATGGTGCTTGCGATGAGTACAGCAGTGACTGCAATTATAGCGAATAGGGATTCCCCAGTAGGATCCGTATACATCATGGGATTATTACTACAATATGCATACATATTAAACCCGATGAGATCACCGTTAGCGTTGATGTAACCATCTGCATTGAGGAATCTACCGGTTACGGGGTCATAATATCTGCTCTGCAGGTAATAGAACCCGGTTTCGGTATCGTAGTAGTAGCCACGGTAACGGAAGGGGTTATAATTGGCGTACAGATTTTGCGCCATCATATTATGCCAGGTTTGTGTTACGTTACCCCAGGCATCATATGAGTAGGAGAGAACCTTTACGCCATATTCGTTATAGATAGCAACGATATCGCCAAATAAGTTCTTCTCAAAGAAGAAGTTGTCAAACTCTCCCCAAGCGTATGCAGAGGTGCGGTATTGCATGCCGATTGGAGCACCCGATTCGTCATACAGATATACAATAACGTACTCGACGTTGTTTTGTGTCCAAGACTCGGTCACGATCTGAGAGCCATTCAAGGTATAAACATGATTGATACCGTTGACCGTCTTGCTTGTACGGTTGCCAAATTCATGCAGGGAACAGCATCAGCTTGTCCACTCCTGTCCCCCCGCCGCCAAAGCGGCGGGGGAGGGGACGGTTCTCTGTTACACAGCGTGTGTTGCCGATCGCGTCGGTCATGACGGTGCTACCGTTGTAATAGTTCAGCACGTCGTTCCAACGGTCAACGGTTGTCGAATCCGTGACATATCCCCACGTCGTTTCGCTATATGTTTTTTCTGCTAACGAGCCTTCGGTGTATGCGTACGTCTTTTGTTTTAGGCGGTTGCTAAATCAAGGCAGGGCACAGCATCAGGTTGTTTGCCCCAGATTCATCAAAGTAGAAAGCAATTTTGATGTATAATTTTGGGTTTTACGGAATACTTTTCGATCAGTTTTGATCTATTCTTAGTAGATAGAGACACATCATCGGAAAGCATATCTTTAAAGCATTTACATTTAGACTTTATTTGTGAATTCGGACACTCTGAATAGAATGATATACAGCTTTGAACACACTCGTGTGCTAACTCTACATCTCCGGTTTTTATTAGACTATCTATCATGAATGCTGCATCTGACACTCTAAAAACCCATTTGTCATGTAAAGGTTCATATAAAGCAGAGCACTTTTCATATGCCCCGCATTTGTAATATAGTATCATACGATCCATGTCGTCTTCGGAAAGAACACTTTGAAACATATCCATGTATTGTAGACATTCATCGGCCAATCCACGTTCCATTAACAACCAACAAAAAAACCAAATGCTTTCGTAACACGGAAAGACATCTACAAGGTTTCGCAACTCATTTAATATGGTGTCATTTTGGGGTTCAGACAAATATAAGAAGCGAATTTTATTATACATGGATTCATATGATGGTTCAATTTCATGTGCTTCTTGCATAGCCAGAAAGGCGGTTCGATAGGCAGTTGGATCGCATACACCGGAATGCTTTTCCTGAAGAATGTCTACAGCCATGGCCAAGGCAATACGATTTGCAGCTGTTGTGTCATATTCTGCTGCTTTTGTTAAGTAACGCACGGCTACTTTATCAGCATTTCGGTATGCACCATTGGGGCTGATTCGTCCGTTTATCAAAAGATAGTAGCCTAAATTGTGGTATGATTTGTGACAGGGGGTTTTTCTAACATATTTATACAGCAACTCTTGCGCATCACGCCATCGGCATTGGTCTATAGCATTTAGTGCTTGCTGGTTCCGATCTGTATTCATCATTTCTCCTAGCTGTATCAATTTTACTTATTATAAACTTTAGGTAGTGTAGGATAGGGTTTGCGCTTATTGACCACTCTTCCACCAGGATATACATTAGAATAACCGCCACCAGGACTTTGAACATCCCATTGACCGCCACCATGAGCAGAACCTGTGTAACAGAGAACCGTCCCCTGTTACAGGTTGTCGCGCGGAGGTGCAGGGAACAGCATCAGCTTGTCC
>CAZCRV010000198.1:0-3880 GCA_964501175.1 uncultured Clostridium sp. | reverse complement strand
TGCCCTACGCAGGCGGGACGTCGAGGGCGCCGTCCCCTGCATCATTGCGCACACGTTCACAAAAAACCACCGCGATATCATCGCGGTGGTTTTCATTTTATACCGATACCTGATCAATACTCTTCGCTAAAGGATGCGAATTCCTCGCTCTTGCCCTTCTTGGTCTGCTTTTCCTCCAGGTAGATGACGATCTTACGGTTGTTTTCCGAGCCGATCGAGTTGGTGGAAACGCCCTCAATGTGCTGAATCTCGGAGTGAATGATTCTTCTCTCGTAAGGATTCATGGGCTCGAGCATAACGCTCTTCTTGTACTTGAGTACCTTATCTGCCATTCTTCTTGCCAGAGCGCGCAGGGTCATTTCGCGCTTTGCGCGGTAGCCCTCAACGTCAACCGTAATCTTGACGTACTCTCTCTTAACGCCCTCTTCCTTCTTGTTGGCAGCCAGGTTTGCCAGATACTGCAGAGAATCCAGCGTGTCACCGTGGTGGCCGATCAGAACGCCTGCGTTCTCGCCGTCAATGTTGATGACCTTATCGTCGTTATTACCGTCACTCAGGGAAACCTTGAGATCAAGCTGCATGTTTGCTACCAGCTTGGTCAGAAAATCCAGAGCCAGGTACTCACCGCCCAGGGTGTAGCTTGCGCTGATCTTTGCGGGAACTGCGCCGATGCCGAACAGTCCCTTCTTGGGCTCCTCCAGAACGGTATATTCAATCTCTTCTGCGCTGCCTGCACCAAGCTCGGCCACTGCCTTTGCAACGGCCTCATCAATGGTCTTTGCGCTTACAACAGTTTCTTTTCTCACAATTATATCCTCTTGTCAGTCTTATGAATTTTGATCCTCGGAAGCATCGTCCTTTGCATGCTTATCCGATTCGTCCTTGAGCGGCTCTGCCATAGCAGGTGCCTTTTGGTTCTTATTCTCGGTCTTTTCACCCTCGGACTCTACAGTTTCGGGTCTGCCGATATAATTGCCCTTTGCGTCGTACTCGTCATCATCAATGTGGTGCAGAGATCTGACGTTGGGGTTTCTGGTGCCGCTGCTTGCAGCCTTGGGGGGCTTGGGATTCTTGCCGTACAGCTCCTTCTCGGCCGCCTTATAATCTGCCTCGGTGAAGGTGGGCAGAGGCATTGCCTTTTTCATGATCAGCTGCTTGAGCGTACCAAGCACGCTCTTGAACATCCAGTAAATACCAACTGCTGCGGGCACAATGAATGCGATATATACCGACATCAGGGGCATCATGAAGTCCATCATGCTGTTGGAGCAGCCGGTTGCCTTGTCGTTTTCTGCGGTGGTGGGCTGGTAGGACAGCTTTCTGTTGATCTTCATGGAAGCGAAGTATACCACGAAGGTCAAAACGGGTACGAGCAGCAGCCACCAGTGGCCTGCAAAGAATTCACCGCCGCTGGTCACAGCCGACCAGGGGGTCAGACCCATGTTCCAGCTACCGATGCTGAAGCTGGGGATGCCTGCGGTAACGATCTCCTGCAGCGCGTCAAAGCATTCCTCTGCGTTGGAGAAGTATGCAAAGCTTCTAAGACTCTCAAAAGCGTCCAGACCCTGCTCTCCGAGCTTGGAAAGAATTTCAATGGTACCTCTGTCAGAGGACAACGTGCCGCCAAAGCCGCCTGCTGCCGCAGAGGTAGTAAAATACTGCGCGATCGCGGTGGAGAACGCCTTAGCCTGTCCGAGCACATAGAACGCGGGGTCAATGACCACGTAGTACAGTGCCATGACGACGGGCAGCTGGAGCAGCAGAGGCAAGCAACCGCTCATGGGGTTGTAATTCTCTTTCTGATACAGCTCCTGGATCTCCTGGTTGACCTTCTGCATGGTTGCCTGGTCATTTCTGCCGGCATATCTCTTGCGGATGGCCATTTCCTTGGGACGCAGCTTTGCCTGCTTGATCATGTTCTTCTGCTGCGAAATTGCAAAGGGCAGCATCAGAAGCTCGACCACCAGGCCGAAATACAAAAGGGACAGAATATAGTTGTTTGTACCGAAGGTCAGGTGCTTGGTTGCCCAGTTGAGCGCAAAGCCGATGGCGCGCAGAATGGCATCTAAGAAGTTACCGTTGTTCTCAAGGTCGATCTCGGTCTGCATGATCTCGACGATGGCCTTGGCGTCTGCCTCGGTCAGGCTGTCGGGAATGGCGACCTCGTTCTGGGCATTCTTAGAGGCATCGCGCAGAATCTCAAGAGCGTAAACGCTTGCCTCGCTCCAGTTCTCCATGACCTCGTAGCCCTCTTCAATGCTAAGGGTGCTGTCAAAGGTAAAGTCGCCCTTATCATTCAGATAGCCGCCCTTATACTTCAGATAAGCGCCCTCGGCATTATAACCGCAGGCTGCCAAGAAAAGCTGACGAGCTGCGTCATTGGCCACCAGCATGGTGCCAAGATCGCTGATCATGTCCTTGGAAAGCTCCGAGGAGGGCTCGGATGCTTCGGGAGCAGAGGTTTCTGCCTCGGTGCTCTGCTCAGCCGTGGTTTCTTCTGCAAACGCAACGGGAGCTGCAACGCTGACCAGTACGAACGCCAGCAAAAGGCCGGCAATCAGTTTTACAAACACAGACTTTACGTCTCGATTGTTCATAGTCATGTTTTTCCTCTCTTTAACCTCAAAGGGTAAAGAATTCCTCTCACGTATTTGTGAAGGCCTCTCGCCTTCCTTTGGGATATTTCGCCCACGTACCTTGCGGGAATCCGGCAAAGTGGGGCCGTTCGATCAGTCCGTTGGATAATCGAACTCGTTGTCATTACTGTCTCCGTCAGATTTTTTCGGTTTTTTGTACCGCCATCCCATAGTCTTAAAGCCTGTCATGGGCACGGGATCGTATCCTGCCGGGCAACAGGGGTTGCACCGCAGAATTCTCCACACGGTCAAGAGCGAGGCTACAACAAAGCCACGATGTGTATACGCTTCGAGAGCGTAGGCAGAGCACGTAGGCGTAAACCTACATGTGGGATGCGGCTTGAGCGGGGACAAAAATTTTTGGTAAAAGCGAATGAGTAATCTGCAAATATAATTCATATTGAATCCGTAGGGCGATACATATCCAGCTTTTGCATGGCACGAGAAAGGTCCGCGTACACGTCGCGCGAGGATTTTCCCGCGATCTCGGGCTTTGCGCTGATCACGATCAGAAATCCCGTCTTGAGCGGCTTTTTGCCGACAAGCTCCCTGTACGCCGCGCGGATAATGCGCTTGGCGCGGTTGCGTCCGACCGCTCCGCCCACCTTTTTGGTGACCGAGAGCCCCAGCCTGTTGACGTATTTCTTTTCGGGATGTGCCAGCATCAGCCTTTTGGCAGCATAATCCTTGAGCACGTAGACGGCAACCGTCCTGCCCACAAAGCGTCCGCCTTGTCTGAACGTCTTCAGATACAGGTGATTTTCTTTAATTGCGGTTTCCTTCACCCTGTATTCCCCCTTTTCGTGGTGCCGGGTGGGCGGCGATCGTTGTTCCTGAGTTTTTTGCTGGTAATGCATCGTAGGGGCGCCCTGGGGGCGCCCGCGGCCCACAAAAGGTCGCCCCTACGAAATATTTGTTCTATTTCGCAAAAAAACCCCGATGACTTTTCAACAACGGTTAGCGGTGTAATAGGTCATCGGCGGTTTTTATGTGTGATCTTCCCAAGGAAAATCAGTATGTCAGTCTCTTTCTGCCCTTTGCACGACGTCTCTTGAGAACGTTTCTGCCGTCAGCGGTCTTCATTCTCTTTCTGAAACCGTGCTCCTTCTTTCTCTGACGCTTTTTAGGTTGATAAGTTCTAAGCATGTTTGGCACCTCCTTGCTGATTCATATCGGAAGCGTATCGTTCACAGCCGACATTTTCGCTTTTACACAATGACATCATATATTATAAACACAAAACA
>CAZCRV010000197.1:0-3886 GCA_964501175.1 uncultured Clostridium sp. | reverse complement strand
CACCGTTGATATAGTGCAGCTCGGGCGCCCAATACTCTTGCGAATACATGGTGCCCTCGGGGGCAATATAGATGCGTCTTCCGCTTTGGGAAAGCTCTGAGATAGAGGGTACTTTGGCAACGCTCACGCCATTCCCTGCCGAGTAGCAATAGTAATATGCGCCCTCGTGCTGCACGACCCAGGGGTCGCCACCGCCATCGTGAATGGGGTTTTGGATGGTAATATACATGGTAGTGTCCTCCTCGGTTGCAATTTCTGTTGCAAATTCTGTTGCGGTTTCTGTTTCAGCCTGAGTTGTATCAGCCTCGGTGTCGGGCTGCTCGGGCGCATCCCCTGCGTCGCAGGCTGCAAGCAAAAGGGGCATGGCTGCAAGCAAAAGCAGCGCAAGTAAGCGATGATAGGTGTTCATGTCGTCTCCTTTGTTGACTTTTATCTTATTTTTTGAATTCGTACAGTCTGTACTAGCGTTTTCTCTCCTTGATGACCTCGGGAAAATCCACGTCGTACCGGATATGGCAGCTCTCTCCCACACGCAAAACACGTCTGTCCATGCCGCAGCCGATGTGGATGACCACCGCGTCGTCTGCACGCACCATTTGCTGCTTGACCCAAGCGTCAAAGACAGCCGAGCGAATGCCCATATAGTACGCAAGATACTTAGATTTGGACTTGCCCTTCAAGGGAAACTGCTCCGCCTCCCAGATTTCTTGTGCCTGTGTGTCGTGCAAAAACAAGCCCTTTTTGCTGACGTACGACTTTCCATACAGCGGGATATATAAGGTTTTGTTGACGTTATTCATAGCTTTTTTCATAAACTGGTCACTCCATCCAAAAAAGCATTCGCCTGTTCTCTGCTCTTGAAAACGATGACATTTTTATAGTTATATTTCTCGAGCAGTTCCATGGTGGAGCCGTAATTGCCGTCAATGATCCATGCATCCGTGGCAAGCACAGCCGCAAGGCGCTCGCGAAATACGCTTTTTTCCACCGTGGTTTTGTCCGCATTCCAGTACATCATGTCAAGGTAATGCAGCGGGATGCCCGTTTTTTTATGCAGTGACCTGGAAAAGGTGCTTTTTCCGCTCCCCGGGCAGCCGATGACGATGACTTTTTTCATTCGTTGTTCTTCCATTTTGCTTTATTCGCTTTCTTTATATAAGTAGCAATCCGAATCGTGCGAATAGATGACACCGATTGCCTGCAGGTAAGAATAAATAATCACGGAGCCGACAAACGTCATGCCCCTGCTTTGCAGATCCTTTGAGATCGCATCCGACAAAGCATTGGTGGTTTTGCCTGTTTCATAGATCACAAGGTCGTCCGTAAAGGTGCGCAGATACCGATAAAACGAGCCGAATTCTTTGACAATGGACACAAAAATTTGGCTGTTTCGGACGCTTGCGGCAATCTTGCGCTTGTTTCGGATGATCCCCGGGTTACAGGCAAGCTCCTGCATCTTGTACTCGTCATAGCGGGCGACCCTTTCTACGTCAAAATCGTCGTAAGATAAGCGGAATGCTTCTCTTTTGTTAAGCACGCATTCCCAGGAAAGCCCCGCCTGAAAGGACTCTAAGATCAGCATTTCATACAGGTACTTGTCGTCAAAGCGCGGCACACCCCATTCTTTATCGTGATAGGCAACGTACAACGCGTTTTTTCGGTTGCACCATTTGCAGCGTTTTTTGTCGTGCATGGTGTCTTTTCTCAAGTTCATCTGAGCTTCTTGCCGTCCGAAAACGCCTGTCCAACGCGTTCGCCCAAGTTCCAATAAGCATGTGTCACACTGTCATACAGGATGGGATCAAGCGCTTTTGGGTCAATCTTACCGTTTTCGTCCAGAATGCTCTCGTCGGCAGAGACGTTGACGATCTCGCCGATGCAGATGCCGTCCTCGTTGAACTTTAGCAGCTTGCATTCCAGCGTCATGGGCAGCTCGTCGATGATGGGCGCGTTGACGTACACGCTCTTACTTGCGTGAAAACCCGCCTTTGCAAACTTATCGGGTTGGTCGTTGGCAGATACAATGCCCACGTAGTCGCAAGGCACAACGGTTGCTCTTGTGGCAAAGCTGACCGTAAATGCACCGATCGCTTTGATATTTTTGGTAGTCTTGTGGTCGTCAGCCAGGCAAACCATGACTTGATTGGTATCGTAAATGCCGCCCCAGGCCGCATTCATGGCGTCGGGCGTGCCATTTTCATCATAAGTGCCGATAATCAGCACAGGCATGGGATATAACCAGGTTTTTGCTCCGAAATTCTTTCTCATATACTTTCTCCTTTGTCAAATTTTAATCTCTCAATAGAAATCACCGTAGGTCAAGTCTGCGGCAAGACAGGCCTCGATCTGCTCATGCGAATATCCCGTCAGGTACGCTGTGACCTCCAGCACCTCCGCACACGTTCTCCCCTTCTTCTCCGCCTTGGCGACATGGAGCGGATAGACCTTGGCAAATAACATAACATATTATATACTTTTTCGTTTCCCATTTTTCTCTCCCGTATGAGTTTCTGATTTCATTATATCATGTTTTTCTGCACACTGCAAGGGTTTTGCGTTCGCTTCTCGAAAAAGAAAAGAAAGAAAAGCGGCAGAGGAGCACTGGCTCCTCTGCCTGTCGTTATCTTTTTTTGTACATGACAAGCTCAGGGTTCTCACCGTTCTCCTCATAGGAGCAGACCAACAAAAAATCCATATTTCCCGCAATCCCGTAGCACATGCCCGCCTCGCCTTCAAGCTGGCTGCCAAGATACGTGGCGTGATCGTCCAAGAATTTGACCGTCTCACCGTTCGGCAAGCGGTATTCCATATTGATAAACGCCCCCGACAGTACGTTCAGATTTTGCACCAACGGCAAGCCTTCTATGCGCAAAAGCGCGTTAAATTCCTCTACAAGCTGCGCCTTGAATTGCTCAAGCTTCTCTTTGCCGCCGATCTCTACGTATCTCTTCCAAACATCAAGCGTGTATTCACCGTCGGAATAGCACCATCTGCAATAGTCCTCGTTGAGAAAGCCGTTCTTCTCATGACCAAAGCAGCCTTCCTCAAGCTGCATGCCGCAGCATTCACAACACAGTGTCTTGGGTGCGCCGAGCAGCGTATTGATCGAGACGTCAAACTCCTTGGAAAGCAGCTTGAGTGTTTCGATTCCGGGCACGGTTTCCCCGTTTTCCCAGCGCGAGACCGCTTGTCTTGTTACGTATATCCGCTCTGCAAGCTCCTCCTGCGAAAGCTCTTTTTTATTCCGCAGCTCACGAATGATTTCCTTTGTTTCCACACAATCACCACCTTGCTTTGATTATATCACACAAAAAGACGATTGACAAGCAACTCTCTGTTGCCTGTTTACTTTTTTTCGTATATACAAGCCCGGTTGCGCATATACATTGGTATATCTGATTTTGAGGTGAGCGATGAAACGATTGATCGGACTTTGGCAGTTTGTTGGCTTCGGGGTGACCTCGCTTGGCGGTACGCTGCTGCATTTTCTTTACGAGTGGCTTGGCAAGGCTTTATGGATCGCGCCGTTTTCGGGCGTCAACGAATCCACCTGGGAGCATATGAAGCTGTTGTTTTGGCCCATGCTGCTCTTTGCCGTACTGCAAAGCCTTTTCTTTTCCGACAGACAAGACTTTTGGTGCATCAAGCTACGCGGCATTCTGCTTGGCATTTCGCTGATCCCCGTCATGTTTTATACCTATAACGGCGTGATCGGTCGCTCTCCCGACTGGTTCAACATTGCCATTTTCTTTGTCTGTGCCGCGATTTCGTACATTTACGAATTCACCCTCTTCCAAAGTGCCAAACCGCGCCGCTGCGCAAAATTTGCGGCAATCGCGGTGCTTTGCGTACTGGCCCTGCTCTTTTCTCTCTTTACCTTTGTCAC
>CAZCRV010000196.1:0-3894 GCA_964501175.1 uncultured Clostridium sp. | reverse complement strand
ATCGGAGTTTGCGTTTTTTGTGCGGTTACTTCGGTAGCCGCACTTTTTATTTTATGGAGGTAATTATGGGGTGTGATGTATTTATTGACTTGATTACACTAATCGTAGCGTGCGCAACATTTTGCGCGTCGGTGAGTTACTTTTTATTGGAAGAATACCATCGGCGCAAGGATGCTGCCCCGCAATGTAAGATCATCGAACGATATCACAACGACAATGTTGCTGTGGTTATTGCCAATCGGGGTTCGGGAATTTTGATAATTGACTCGATACAGGTCAAAAAGAACGGCGAAACCCGTGATAACCTAATTACATTTATGCCGAAGCTGAAGCAGCGTTGGAAGGGCTATTCTTTGGGAATTGCTGAGCGGAATCTGCTCCCAAAGGATGAGATCGTATTGTGCGCCATCCATCCTAAAAGCCAACGCAATCGCGTTAAGGTGTTGAAAGCGCTGATAGGGGTTGAGATTACCGTGACCTACCACAATGGTCACTCCAAAAAGAAGGAAACTGTAAGCAAAAAACTTAAATACCCACGCTATTTTTTAGAAAACAAAGATTATAAAATATAAGGAGAGGGAAACTATGCCTACCGAAAAGAAACTGACGGGTTATCCGTCTATTGATAAACCACAAGAGAAATATTATCGTTCTCAACCGGTACGTGAAATCAAAACCGAGCAAACAATATATGAGTTGATTTTTAATTCTAACAAAAACAATATGACAGCACCCGCTATTTCATATATGGGTGTTACTTGGTCGTTTGAGAAATTAAAAGAGAAAGCAAATCAAGCTGCTGATGCTTTTGTTAAAGCCGGTCTGAAAACGGGCGATACTGTTCTTCTGGGTGTTTCAAACTGTCCGGAAGCGGTTGCAACTCTTTTGGCGTTAAACAAGATTGGTGTTGTTTCCAGATGGTTTGACGTCAGAGCAAGCGAAAAGGATATTGAAGATTATGCTAATGACAGTAATTGCCACTGCATAATTGCATTTGATATGCTCTTGCCCAAAATTCAGACAGTCATAAATAATACTAAACTCAAAAGGGTTTTAATTATTTATCCTACTGATTCGCTTTCTTTTGTTATGCAAGCGGCATACTCATTAAAGGCGAACAAGCTCCCCAAGGATTCAAGATTTATCCGTTATAAAGATTTTATCAAAAAAGGCAATCCCACAAATGATGTGCCTTGCGTTGCTTTCGATAAAAATCGTCCGTCTGTTATGATTCAGTCAAGCGGTACAACTGGTAAACCCAAGATTATTGTTCACTCGGATTTTTCAGCTACCTCTTGTGCAAAGAAAATGTCCTATACTGATCTTCCGATTGAACAAGGAAAAAGTGTGTTAGATGCTCTGCCGCCTTGGATTGCTTACGCAATAGGACAAGCAGTGTTATATCCTTTGTCATTGGGCGCAAAGGTAAAGCTTTGTCCTACATTTGAACCTAATATGGTTATGAAGAATTTAGGAGCATTCACTATATCGTTTGCGGCTCCTTTCCACTACCGCTATATAAGAGATAATTTTAATGCTCTTTCAAGCAAGCAACTCAAGGGATTAAAAATGCTAGATTGTTTGGTTTCGGGTGGTGACAAGATCTCCGCAGAAGAAAACGCTGAATTGGAACAAGTTCTTGGCACAGTCCTCGTAAATGGTTATGGAAATAACGAGGGTTGGGGTTGCTTAACTTGTAATCCGGCAAAGGGCAATAAATATGGTACAGTTGGCATCCCTAAATATGGCGAAACGATAATCGCTTACGATGCCAATACGGGAAAAGAATTGCCTTATGGTGAAAGCGGAGAAATTTGCTCTCTCACAGATACAATGTTCCTTGGTTATGAAAACAATCCAACCGAAACCGCTGCCGTAAAGCAACTGCATCCTGACGGAAGAGTATGGTTACATACAGGAGATCTCGGTTTTGTTGATGAAGATGGCTTTATTACACTTAACGGCAGAGCTCGCCGTGTTATTGTTCGCCAAGGTTTTAAGATCTCTGCCTATACTATTGAAGACAAAATTACAGAACATCCTGCGGTCAAAGAATGTGTCGCGGTAGAAGTTAAAGATGCAGTTGAAGAACATGTACCTATGGTTTATATCATTCTAAAGGATGATGTAACTGATACCAAAACCGCGAAACAAAGCATTTATGATAAATGTCGTAGTGAATTAAAAGAATACGAGATTCCTAAGTATTTCCAAGTCGTAACAGAATTGCCTTATACACAGAACGGCAAGTATGACTTCAGACTTTTGGAAAAACAGGGTAATGAATTCGTTGAGAATGAAACGAAAGGCACACAACTATGAGTAACCATCATACTGATCCAGAAGAATTTGACGTCGAGATTTTTGAAAAAGCAAAGGAAGATATGCAAGATGGAAGTTCTGCTGAACCTCTATATACAACTGCTGTGAATCTTGACTTTGGACTTGACATAAATAAAATTTCAACTCCTGATTACGAGGAAATTCGCAAAAATAAAACTGCATATGCTCTATTTCTATGCAAAGTCAGAGAACAAGAAATAGCGTATCAGAACGCTATGCGAGTAATTGCAAGTGCTAAAAGAAAGGCAAACGACAGAAAAATAGCAGTTATTATACTGACGATTGCAGAAATAATAACAGCCATTGGTATCAGTGGGTTGTTCACTAATGATCCTGTGATTTTTTCGTTTGTACTATTGGCAGGTGTGATTATGACTGGCCTTTCTCTATATCTCAACTTCAAAAAGTGATAAACATAAGGAGCAAAAATTATGCCTATAGAAAAGAACCTGACGGGTTATCCGTCTATTGATAAACCCTGGGATCGGTTTTATGAGGGTGTTGAAAAGCGGAGTATATTCTTAAATTCCACCCCATATCAAGGTTTGATTAAGAACAATGCCGATTATCCTAATGAAATTGCGCTTGAATATTTTGGTGCAAAAGTCACTTTTGGTGAGCTCATAAGAAATACTGACATTGTTGCAAAATCGTTAGAAGCATATGGGGTCAAAAAGGGCGACTATGTGACAATCTGTTCCACCACTACGCCAGAAGTTATTTACACTTTTTATGCTATCAGTAAAATTGGTGCGGTTGCCAATGTTATTTCGCCGTTCTACACACCTGAGGAGCTTTTAGCCAGAATCGATGAATGTGGCAGCAAACTTATCATTATGGTGGATAAGTTCTTACCTAAGTTCAAAGAGCTGCTGATCAAGGATGCCGACAAAAAGATTATTGTATTACCAATGATGAATTCCTCGGTTTTAAGATTTATATCTCCGAAATATAAAATTGACGGCAAAACAAACGAGGTCGCTTGGAAGACCTTTATTAAAGATGGTGCCTGCCGAAATGACGCTGCAGTTGATCCTTATGAGCCTCAGAAACCACAAGCTATGGTTTATTCGAGCGGTACAACTGGTGCGTCTAAAGGCATTGTGCTTTCCGTTGATAGTTTTCAAAAGCTAATCAATGCATATGGCAATTCGGGTTTTGATACATCAAGAAAACAAAAGGTTTATCAAAATATTCCGCCTTGGCATTCCACAGGCCTTAGTTTGGGTATTAACTTCCCTCTGTCTTTCGGTGTTCAAGTGTGCATCGATCCGAGGTTTGACCATACTGTGTTTGTGAAAAATGTTCTCAAGTTCAAGCCGGAGTATATTTTAACAAACACATCTATGTACCAAGGCTTTACTTTTGAGAAAAGCCTGAGGTTGCTTGAAGGCAAGTCTTTGGCATTCCTAAAGTATCCTGTCGAAGGCGGAGAACCCCTAACCGAAAAAGATATTGCGAATATTGAAGGTGTGTTCAGAAGCCATGGCTCTAATGCTCGGTTACTCAACGGCTATGGTGAATGTGAGTGCGGTGCAACTGTAACAACGG
>CAZCRV010000195.1:0-3925 GCA_964501175.1 uncultured Clostridium sp. | reverse complement strand
GGTTGCATTCGTCATCCCAGCCGCAAATGCCCTTGATGACCATGCAGTCGTCAAAGTTGCGCAAGAAGCAGTTTCTGACGCTGACATTGGAGCAATTGAACAGATCAATGCCGTCCGAATTATACCGCCACATGCCAATGCATTTGACGTTATCAAACGTGACGTTCTCGCAGCCTGCGGCAATGATGGAAAACGACGCGCTGTCGCGGCAGATCACGCCCTGGACGTGCACGTTTTTGCATCTGTAAAAGCGCAGATTGCCGCGCAGCACGCGGTGCGCGTGCATAAAGGCGCGAATGCCCTGACTGTCGCGCGGGATGGGCTTTTGGTAATCGTATGCTAAAAGCGAGGTGTCGTCGCCCCTCTCCTCGCGGCTGCCGTCAATGATGCCGTGGCCGAGGATGCGGATATTCTCGGCGCAAATGGCATAGAACGAGCCGTACACCACAGCACCCGAGTCGATATAGACCGTGTCGTTATCGGTCAGCTCAATCGAGCCGATATGGTGCTCTCCACCCGCAAAGCGATAAGTGGTGTGCAGGCCATCGGTCTCCTTGATCGGGTTGACGAAAACGTGCAGCGCGTTATGGTGCCCGTCCGCCTCAACCGTGTACTGTCCGCAGCCGGGCAAGGTAAAGGTGGCGGTGTTGCCCTCAATCTGCACCGTCACGCCGCGAGATAGCGGACGCACCAGCACGTGCGAAGGCGCACTCTTGAAGCTGACGCTGACCTCGACCTGCTCATCTGCCTCAAAGGACAGAAACCCCGCCATCTCGGTCTGCTCCAAGGGGCGCTGATGCCCCGGCCAGGGGCGATTGAACGGCATAGCCGACACACGCGCGCAATACGGCTTGATCTTTCTTTGATTAACGGTTACGCTGCAGCCCTCATAAATCTGCTGCCCTACGGGAAACACGGGAATTCTGATCATAAGGAAATACCTCACTCTTTTCAAATTCGCGGTACGGATATATCGTAGAGTATATCATTATTATATCACGCCAATACGAGAAATGCAACAAGTCTTTTTTGATTTATGCGTAAAAAGCAGAAACCGGGCAGATTCATCCGTCCGGTTCTTTACTGTCTTTTATTCAAGCAATTCATCCGCATACTCCCTGTACGCGCGGTGCGCGCCGGGGATGGGATAGGTGTGGCCGATCTCGCTCTTTGTCGCGGCACACAGATGCGCGGGAGCAGAATCAACGCTTACCACACGCACGGCATATCCCGTCATGTGCCATTCTAAGTGCGTAAAAATATGCTTTGCCGGAATCGGCTCGCTGACCTCTTGCACCTCAAATCCCAGGCCGCTGACGTGCTGCGCGACTTTCGCTGCGCTCATCACGCCCTCTTCTTGGTAAAATTCATACATGCCCGCCAAAAGGCCGCTGTCGGGTCTTTTGTGCAGCAGCACGCGCTCGCCGTCATGGATCAGAAGCACGGTCATATCGATCCTTTTGCGAGGCTTTGCCTTGGAGCGCACGGGCAGCTCGTCTGTCTTTCCCTCGGCCAAGGCCTTGCAAAACGCCTGCAAGGGGCATATCTCACACTTGGCTTCTCCCGCAGGGACGCAAACGGTGGCGCCAAGCTCGATCAAGGCCTGGGTGAAATCCCCTGCCCGATCCGCGGGAATGATGGCGGCCACGTCCTCTCTTGCCGCCTTTTGCACGGCAGGCTGCAGAATATCGCGCTCATCCGCGCAAAGTCTTGCCCATACGCGCATGACGTTGCCGTCAACCGCGGGAGCTTGGCGACCGAATGCGATCGACGCGATCGCACCTGCGGTATATGCGCCGATGCCGCAAAGCTTTTGCAGCTGATCGGGGTCGGCGGGCAATTCCCCGCCATACTCGGCGCACACCTGCCTTGCCGCCTTTTGCAAGTTTCGGGCGCGGCTGTAATACCCCAGCCCCTCCCACAGCTTGAGCAGCTTTTCCTCGGGCACCGTGGCCAGGGCGCGGATGTCGGGCAGCTCACGCATAAAGCGCTCAAAATATGGCTTGACCGCCTCCACGCGCGTTTGCTGCAGCATGATCTCGGAGATCCACACGCGATAAGGGGTAATATTTTGTCTCCAGGGCAGCTCGCGCGCGTTCTGTGTATACCAGATCAGCAGCGGCTGCGCCAACGATTTGGGTAAGCTCATATCAAAGACCTGCAAATTTGTCGCAAGCCAGCTTATACTGCGTGCGCGAGATGGGGATCAGATCGCCGTTGCGCATGGTGTACTCGCGATTGCTGATGCGGCTGGTATGCCGCAGATTGACGCTATAGGAGCGATGGCAGCGGAAAAAGATATCGGTCGGCAGCTTTTCGCAAAACGCCTCAAAGCTGCCCATAAAGGTATACTGCTGACCGTCGCGGGCGTACACCACGATATCGTGCTTCTGGCTCTCCAGGTACAAAATGTCGTCATACTCCACCATGACCTGCCCGAGTCTGCGGTCGTTGATCACAAGACCCGGCTGCTTTTCCATCTTTTCAAGGCACATCTGCAAAGCCTTGCGCAGCTTGATGGGGTCAACCGGCTTTGTCAGATAGGTCAAGGGGTAGACCTCGTAAGCATCCAGCGCAAACTCCACGCTGGAGGTCATAAATATGATATTGACGCGGCTGCCCGCCCTTCTCAGCTCAGCGGCAAACTCCAGCCCGGTTTGCCCCTCCATCATGATATCCAGAAGCAGCAGCGCATAATCGCACTTGCGCATGGCCGCCTGCAGCTCGTCGGTGGAAGAAAAGCAATCGGTACGGTGGGTAATGCCCTTTTCGTCAAGGATCGTGTCGATCAGCGCCTTGGCCTTTTGGGAAAAGACCGATTCGTCGTCACAAATTGCGGTATAAAACATAGATTCCTCCCGCTCTCATCCCAATTCGGGGTGATTCATTCAGAATTTGATCATCCATAAGTTTATTATAACAGAAAACGCTCGCTTTGTCTACAAAAACGCAAGAATTTTCTCCAATTCCCTTGACAAAAGCGCACGCGCGTGCTACACTTAACATATCATACAGAAGGAGAATTTGCATGAGACACGCGTTTGCTAACAGCGATATCTTCCTTTATTATTACGCTTACGCCGGATAATAAGGGTGATTTTTGCTGCCACGTCACGCGTATTGCCATGTAAAGCCGACACGCCGCAGTAAAAGCTGCGGTATTTTTATTTTTCCCCAGGAGGACTCTTATCATGATTGCCGTACTCAAGCCCGGTGCTACCGAACAACAAATCCAAAGCCTTGCCGACTGGATCCGCTCCCAGGGGCTTTCCGTTCACCTCTCGACCGGTCGATATCAGACCATCGTGGGCCTTGTGGGTGACACCACCCGCATTGACGAGGATCTTTTGGGAAGCCTTTCCTACGTGGAGACAGTCAAGAGGATCAGCGAGCCCTTCAAGAGTGCCAACAGAAAGTTCCACCCAGACAACAGCGTCATCCGTGCGGGAGACGCTTTGGTGGGAGATGGCCACTTTGCCGTGATCGCAGGCCCTTGCTCTGTGGAGAGTGAGGAGCAGGTGGCAGAGATTGCACGCGCTGTTAAGCAAAGCGGTGCGACCATGCTGCGTGGCGGTGCGTTCAAGCCCCGCACCTCGCCTTATGATTTTCAAGGTCTGAAGGCCGACGGCATTGAGATTTTGCTGCACGCCAAGCGTGAGACGGGCCTTCCCATCGTGTCTGAGATCATGAACGCCAACCACCTTTCCCTGTTCGAGGACGTGGATGTCATCCAGGTGGGCGCGCGCAACATGCAGAATTTTGAGCTGCTCAAGGAGCTTGGCAAAACGCAAAAGACAATCCTTCTCAAGCGCGGTCTTGCGGCTACACTCAAGGAATTTCTCATGTCGGCCGAGTACATTATGGCGGGCGGCAACGAAAACGTCATTCTGTGCGAGCGCGGCGTGCGCACCTTTGAGACCTACAC
>CAZCRV010000194.1:0-3942 GCA_964501175.1 uncultured Clostridium sp. | reverse complement strand
TCGTAGGGGCGACCTGCGGTCGCCCGCGGGCGCACACAGTGCGCCCCTACGAAAGGACGGTGCGTCGAGGACTGTCGGTCCCTACAATAAGAGAGGCGGGGCGTAAAGCCCCGCCCTACATATTAACTTATTCCCCATCAGCCAGCAGGCCCTTCATGACGGGCCAAGCGGCATCGGCGTAGAAGCGGTGACCCTCGTGGCCGACCACCAAAGCAGAGTTGCCCTGTGCACCCGAAGCGGCATACAGCCCTTCGATAATGCCATACGTCTCGCGGACAGCAGGCAGCGGGAAAATATCGTCGTCCTTACCACAAACCACCACCAGCTTTTTGGGCGCGATCATGACGGCCAAATCGCCCATATCAAAGTAGCGGGCAATACCGGGCACGTAGTTGCAGGTGCAATGATGGATTTCCACGATGGAATTGTGATAGGTACAAACCGCACAGGAGGGCATGAAGCCGTCAAAGCGGTGCTCAAGGCAAGCGGTATAATAGGTCGCGGTGCCGCCACCCGAATTGCCCATCAAAACAGATCCCTTCATGGTAATGAGATCGCCAAAATGCACCTCGATGGCGTCCACAACGCGCATCACGTCCCAAACGCGCTCGCCGATGAGAGTACGTCCAAGCAAAAGCGCAGTCATGGCAGGACGCTCGCAGGCAGGGCCATGCACGGTGCCACCGCACTGACCAAAGCCTCTTTGCTCAATCGCCAGAGCGGCAAAGCCCTCGGCTACGGCGCGGATGCAGAAATCACGGTCGCCGCCCGAGATCAGATTCTCATCACCCGGGTACTTGGGCGTACCCAAGGAAATATGCGCACCCTTGGAGTGCCCCTGAAGCGTGGCGCAAAGCGGCAGCTTGCCCTTCTGCTCCTTGGGCAAAAGCAGATCGCAATGCGTAAAGTAGCCTTGCTCGGTCTGCAGGGTGAAATGAATGTGACGGTAACCCTTCAGCTCGTCCTCGGCGGTAATCTCAAAGATGGGATCGCACAAGGAAAAGGTATCCAGCCCCAGCAGCTTGGTGAGCTTGTCGGTGCAAGCCTTGCGGTGCTTCTCAATGGGGGTGACGCCATCCCAGCGAAGTGCGGGCGAGAGTGCGGATGAAATCGCGATATGGTGTTCAAGAGGCAAAGTATTCATAACATTTCTCCTTTCGGGGATTTTCCTTAATTCACATAATCCATTGTATCATATTCCTCTGCATAAAGCAAGAGAATATGATTTTTTTATGCTTCACCTTCCCCATATTCTTTCTCACCACCCGTATCAAATTAACAAATCCTTCACAGATGACAGACGAAATTGTGCTACAATCAAAGCAAGCGGTCTGTGCTGCTGTACGACAGACCGAAATCACGAAAAGGATCAAGGAAAAATGATGAAAAAACTGTTGATTGCTCTCTTGCTTTTTTCTATGTGTGCATCCCTCTTTGCCTGCACGCAGACCGACCCGCAAGACACTCCCACTGACACCGAGCCCGAGACGGACGCGCCCCAAGTCACAACCCAGCCCGAGCCCGAGGGGTCCGCTCCCGACACGGAGGATACGACACAAGAAGTCACCGAGCCCGAGCCCAATCCCGTGGCCCTTTATCAGTTGGCTCCCGAAAAGAACAGCTTGATGCAATCTTACGTGATCAAGACCGAAAACAACAAGCTGATCGTCATTGACGGCGGCATTGACGGTGAGGGCAAGGATCGCGAGCCCTACATGCCTGCTGCGCTACGCGCCATTCTGGGCCTTGGCCAGGACGATTACTTTGAGGTGGAAGCCTGGTTTCTCTCTCACGCGCACAAGGATCACATGTACGAGCTCTCCAAGATGCTTCAATATTACTCCGTGGAAGACAACTTCAAGATCAACAACATTTATTTTGACTTCCCCGAGTTCGGTACCGAGGAATACTCCGCGCAAAACGCCGACATGGAGATTTCCCGCATCCGCGAACACATCAACAAATACGGACAGGTGATCGGTGCAGACGTGCCTGAGGGCTCGACCTATTACGATCAGATCAACGGCGCGGTCATCAACGCCGAATCGGTTGCCAAGGGTCTTTCCTTTGACATCGACGGCGTTCGCGTTGACGTTCTGCAGACCTGGAGCCCGGAGGACGGTACCTCCAACGTCAACGACACAAGCCTTGTGATCCGCATGACGATAGGCGAGCAGACCGTGCTGTTCCTCAACGACCTCGGTACTCTCGGAGGCCGCCGCTTGCTCAAGACCTACGGTGACGCACTCAAGAGTGACATCGTGCAGATGGCGCACCATGGCCAGGCGGGCGTGGAAAAGGACGTTTACAGAGCCATTGACGCGCAGGTGCACCTGTGGCCTACCCCCATCTGGGTTTGGAAAAATGAAAATCAGACTTATCAGATCGACGAGGTCAGAACATGGCTATACGGCCAGACCTTCCTGACGGCAGACGAATACGATATCGTTTCCTGCCTGTATGCCAAGTATCCCACGCGCAGCACCCAGGTCAACCAATGGAAAAAAGTGATCGACGGCATGAAGATCGAATTCCCCTACGTCGTACCCGAGCGCATCATTGAAATTCCCGAGCAAACCACGCAAGAGCCCGTAGAGATCGTACCCGTGGAGCACAGCTAC
Organism: uncultured Clostridium sp.; assembly: GCA_964501175.1. Taxonomy (GTDB): domain Bacteria; phylum Bacillota; class Clostridia; order Oscillospirales; family CAG-272; genus SVQP01. The sequence continues at coordinate 1,321 of CAZCRV010000194.1, read as the reverse complement.
GTCAAGGAAGGCCTTGTTGCCTACTACAGCGGCACGCAAAGCACGCGTGACGGTCACAATACAGATTCTGCTACGTGGGAAGACCTGGTTGGCGGCCACGACATGGAGATCAAGAAGGACGCCAACAACTACTTTACCGAGCAGGGCTTGCGGGCAAGCAATGCAAAGCACACGTTCCCGGAGGCAATTCTGGATACGGTCAACGGCGAAGCGTTTACCATCGAAATACTGCTTGGTGACTTCACTTCCCTTGGCACCAACTTCAACACCTTCATCAGCGCAAGCAGCGATAACTTCGCGCTGTTCCGCCGCAATTCCGAGAACGTGCTGGAGCTCAAGACGCTGGGCAACGGACGAATCAAGATCAAGGATGGTCTGAATCTCTTGCAGAACAACCTGATCACCATTGTTTACACACAGAACGCCGAATGCTGCATCTACGTAAACGGTGAGCTTTGCGGACAGATCAGCACCGCGGACGGTTCTCTTTCGGTAAGTGATTTCTTCATCGGCCACACAGACCCCAATAAAAACTTTGACACCACCTACCGCGCCATCCGCTTCTACAATCGCGCGCTGAGCGCCGAGGAGGCACTGGCCAACGCTGTGGTGGACGGTGTTGCGGGTGAATGAATCCCCTGTTTTGCATGCAGTACAGAGCGTGTGCCATCGGCACACGCTCTCTTTTTGCTCTCTTTTTGCTTTGCTTGCGTGATTTTTTCGCCAAAACTCATTGACAAACGGGATCAATCGTGCTATACTTTATCCGTATATGTCAAACGCGAAGAACGGAAGTAGTAGGCATTCCCCTTTTGTGCAGAGAGCGAACGGTTGGTGAAAGTTCGTCAAAAGCCTTGCCAAAGTCGTCCGGGAGCGGCGCAGGTGAAATACAGTAGTCTGCGACGGGGGTGGGTCCTGCCCTTCACGCCGTTATCGTGAGCATGAGTGCATACCCTTAATGGGTGTGAAATCAGGTGGTACCGCGTAACTCCACGTCCTGATCTTGTCAGAGACGGTGGAGCTTTTTTATTTTGAAAATTATAGTAAGGAGAAAATAGACATGAATTCCTACAACGAATTACCGAAAACCTATTCCCCCGGTGATTTCGAGGACAAGATCTATGCCCAGTGGTGCGAAAAGGGGTATTTCACCCCCACCATTGACAAGGCCAAGCCCTCTTACACCATCGTCATTCCCCCTCCAAACATTACGGGGCAGCTCCATATGGGTCACGCCCTGGACAACACCCTGCACGACATTCTGATACGCTATAAGCGCATGGCAGGCTTCTGCACGCTATGGCTCCCCGGTACCGACCAC
>CAZCRV010000193.1:0-3982 GCA_964501175.1 uncultured Clostridium sp. | reverse complement strand
AAAAATGCTATAATAGGAACAAGAATTTTGAAAAAGGAGGGGCGTATGGGATATCTGACCCCCGACAAAATGCTTGCAAGCTTTTGCGAGCTGACTCCCGATGAACTCAAGCGGCGCGGCATTGACGTGCTGCTCATGGACATAGACAACACGCTCGCGCCCTACGAGCAGCCCGAGCCGGACGAGCGCATTCTCTCATGGCTTTCCGGCATGCAGGCAGCGGGCATCAAGCTTGCGTTCGTTTCCAACAACAATTGGGAAAGAGTTGAGCTGTTCAACCAGAAAATCGGCATTCGGGCGCACGCCAAGAGCGGCAAGCCGTTTGGCAAAACGCTGCGCAAGGTCATCAAGTCCTACGGCTCGGACGCAGCGCACACGGCCATCCTTGGCGACCAGCTGCTGACCGACGTGTTTGCGGGCAAGCACATCGGTGCGACCGCGTTTTTGGTGCCGCCCATCAAGGACAAGACCACGGCCTTTTGGCGCATCAAGCGCACGCTGGAGAAGCCGATCATCAAAAAATACGCAAAAAAACATCCCGAAGAAGCTGCATGTGCAGCCTTTTGGTTGGGAAAGGAAACAAAATGAGCTTTGCAACGTTCGGCCCGGGCGGAAACTGCGAATGGTTTTACGCCGAGGGCAATAAAGCAACCGTACAAGCACCCGGATGGCTCTCTGCCAAGGGGCTTGATTCCTACGAATACGAGGCGGGCAGGGGAGTCAACGCCAGCGAGGCGTCCTTGCGTGCCGTTGGCGAGAAGGCCAAGCAGTACGGCATTCATATGTCGCTGCACGCGCCTTACTTCATTTCTCTTTCGGGCACGGAAGAGGCAACGCGCCTCAAAAGCATCGATTACATTACCAAATCACTCTGGGCTGCCGAGCTGCTGGGTGCTGGAACCATCGTCATTCATAGCGGCAGCGCGGGCAAGATCAGCCGCGAGCATGCCATGGAGCTTTCCAAGGACACCCTTAGCAAGGTGGCCGAGGCGGTGGGAGACACCAAGATCAAGCTGGGCATTGAGACCATGGGCAAGATCAATCAGCTGGGCACCTTGGACGAGGTGATCGAGCAATGCAAGGTCGATCCCAAGTTCGTGCCCGTGGTGGACTTCGGACACCTGAACGCGCGCGTGTGCGGAAATGCGTTTCCCGATGTGGATGCATACCGCGAGGTATTTGACCGCATCGGTACACAGCTTGGCGACGAGGTTGCCAAGTATCTGCATTGCCATTTTTCCAAGATCGAGTTTACGGGCGCAGGCGAAAAACGCCACGTGACCTTTGAGGATACGGTATACGGCCCACGCTTTGAGCCGCTGATCGAGGCGATCATCCGCGAGGGGGTATGCCCCAACATCATTTGCGAATCGGACGGCACCATGACCGCCGATGCGCTTGCCATGAAGAATTATTATAACGAACTGAGAGGTTAAGATTATGAGCATGAGAATAAAGAGAATTCAGAAGCTGCAGGCCGAAATGGCGAAAAAGGGCTTTGACGCACTTGTGGTGACAAGCGAGATCAATCAGAGATACCTGACAGGCTTTGCCTATACCGACGGCTACGTGCTGATCACCAAGGAAAAGAATTATCTGCTGACCGACTTCCGCTACATTGAGGCGGCAAAGGCGACCGTGGACGCAGAGCTGTTTGAAATTATCATGCCCAAGGGCGGCATGCTTGACGAAATGGCAACCAAGCTGGACGCGTGTGCGGCCAAGATCACGGCAGTCGAGGAGGCAACGCTGTCTCTTGCAAGCTATGAGAGACTCAAGGTCAAATTCAAGAACACCGATCTTGTGCCCGGCGGCTCTGCTCTGATCGACACGCTGCGCCTTTATAAGGACGAGGAGGAGTTTGCCAGCATGGCACGCGCACAGGCCATCACCGACGCGGCGTTTGAGCATATTCTGAAGGTTCTTCATCCCAACATGACCGAGATCGAGGTCGCACTCGAGCTTGAATTCTTTATGCGCAAGATGGGCTCGGAGGGCATTGCGTTTGATACCATTGCAGTTTCGGGCAGCATGTCCGCGCGCCCCCACGGCGAGCCCAGAGCGGTCAAGCTGGAAAAGGGATTTCTGACCATGGACTACGGCGCACGCGTGGACGGCTATTGCTCGGATATGACGCGTACGGTCGTGCTTGGTAAGGCTGATGCCGAGATCAAAAAGGTTTACGATACCGTTCTGCTGGCGCAGACGACTGCCATCGATGCACTGCAGGCGGGCCTTTCCTGCCGCAAGGCTGATAAGATTGCACGCGATATCATTGACGGTGCGGGCTACGAGGGCTGCTTTGGCCATAGCCTTGGTCACGGCGTAGGTCTGTATATCCACGAAAATCCCAGACTCTCCTTTGGTGCAGGGGAGAACGACGTGCTCGCTCCCGGTCACGTGGTGACTGCCGAGCCCGGTATTTATATTGAAGGCAAGTACGGCTGCCGTATTGAGGATATGATCGGCATCCTGCCCGATGGCACGGCCCACGACTTTACGCACAGCCGCAAGGATATGATCGAGCTGTTCTAAAAGACTCAAATCATACCCGCCACGCCAAGATCCTTCGCGGCGCATTTTTCTGCTGTCATTCTCGAGCGAAGCGAAGAATCTTGCAGAAAAATGCTTGCTCGAGGATGACAGGCGTGGCGGTAAAGCATGGAAGGAGAAAAGCAATGAAGAAGATCAAGGTAGGTATTGCGGGCTCTCGCGGTCTTTCTACCGTGATGGGTCTGCGCGCGCTGCCCGATGTGGAGATTACCGCGCTTTGCAATCTGGACCAAGCGACTCTGGACGCACAGGCCAAGGATCTTGGCGTAGAGCATAAATATCGCGTATTTGAGGATATGCTGGCGTCGGATATCGATGCCGTTATCATCGCAACGCCTATGCAATGCCACGTGCCGCAGGCGCTTGCCGCGTTGGAGGCAGGTAAGCATGTTATGAGTGAGGTAACCGCGGGCGTGACCATGGACGAGCTGTGGTGGCTGATCGAAACCGTGGAAAAGAGCGGCAAGATCTACATGATGGCGGAAAACTATATCTATACGCCGCAGGTGCAGCTGGTCAAGGAAATGGTCAAGAAGGGCTTTTTCGGCGACACGTACTATGCAGAGGGCATGTATCTGCATAACATTGACGGACTTTTCAAGTATCCGGATGGCAGAAGCACCTGGCGTTCGTTCTGGCAGTGCGGCAAGAGAGGGAATTTCTATCCCACGCACAGCGTAGGGCCTGTGATGAACTGGTTCCCGGGCGACCGCATTACCGAGATCACAACGTATTCTCCCGGTGTGTATAACGAGCTTGGGCTGCGTCAGGACAGCGGCACGACCACCATGTGCCGTACCGAGGGCGGCAAGCTGCTCAATATCCGCGTGGACTGCACCTCGCCGCGTCCGCACAACATGACCTACTATCAGCTGCAGGGAACAAAGGGCATTTTCCAGGCCGCATCGCACGGCTTTGGAGACCTTGATAAGGTGTCCTTCCTTGGTGAGAGCAACCCGCTTGGTAACATGCAATGGGAGCCCTTGACCAATTACAACGAATATCTGCCCGAGAGATATAAAAAGGCAACCGCGGAGCAGAACGCGGCAGGCCACGGCGGCGGAGATTTCTTTATTGTGGAGGATTTTATCAACGCGATCAGAACGGGTGAGCAGCCCGAGATCGACGTGTACAAGGCGTGCGAATGGACGGCTGTGGGACTGCTTTCCGAGCTGTCGGTGACCAACGACGGCCGCACCATGCAAATGCCGCATTTCAGAAAGAATATGCCGCTTGACGAGAAGAAGATCACTTTGTAATAAAACAACACGACACCCCCGCGACGCTGTCGCGGGGGTGTTTCTACGCCCGTCACCACACGGACGACCTCTCATGAAAGTTTTCGCCCGCCATTTTCAAAAGTCGGCGGGGTGTGGGGCGGCGCCCCACAAAAACGCCGGTTTTTGTTAATTTTGCGGCAATTTTGCCA
>CAZCRV010000192.1:0-4008 GCA_964501175.1 uncultured Clostridium sp. | reverse complement strand
CGGCCTCCCGGACGGTCTGTTTGAGAAGTTAGTTTGTACCTGCCCGGGGCGTCGAGGACGTCGCCCCCTACAGTTGATTATTGCCTTTTGTTGAAAAGGAACTTCTTATCAAAGAAGTTCCTTTTATGTTACTTATCCGACTTCTTGGACGACCCGCCTGCGCCCAGCGCAATTCCCAGGCACATGCCGATGCCCGTGCCAAGGCACATGCCCGTGGCCATGTTGCCAAGGGCGGCGCCGATTGCCGTGCCGATGCTCATGCCAAGGCACATGCCGATGGCAAGGGAAGTTCCGCGTTTTTGGTTATGGCGCTGTTTGTCACGCGCTTCGGGAGTGAGCTGCTCGAAGTAGGCTTTTTTGGCGTCCTCATAGCCTTGCTCGTCGTCGCCAAACTGCTGTACCCAGGCTTGCTTTTGTGCGGCCCATGCCTTGGGGGCTGCGTGGTGGACGTTATGAATTCCAATGTAAGCGTCAAAGGTGTCCTTATCATTCGTTTGAGCGCAAAAGGCCTGATAAGCAATTCCGTCACCCTGCAAAAAATATACTCCGTTGCCCCTGCTTTCGTAGCCAAGCGTGCAAAGCTGCTCGGCAGCCGTGATATCCTTGAGAATGATCAGCATATCTATGATGGGCTGTGACGGCACGTTTGCGATATCGGTAGATCCAACGTGATAGATTTCCTCACAAGGCTTGCCGAGCGTTGTGCCGATCAGCTTTGATTGCTCTTTGAATAATTTTCGCCATTCCTTTCTGTATTCAACCAGAATTGCCATAGTATCGTCCTCTCAATTCAAGTATTTTCTCATGTGGATGTGCTCCACGCCCTCGTCGTAGGCGATCTCACCGTAAGGGACATAGCCGCATTTGCGGTAAAACGCTTCAGCTCTGCATTGCGCGTGCAGGGAAATGGAATTTCCGCCAAGCGAACGCACGTGCTGCTCGGCATGCGCAAGCATTTCTTGTCCAAGTCCGCGCCCTCGATAGGCTTTGATCACGGCAAGTCTGCCCACGTGCCAGCCGTCCTCGGAAAGCCAGGTGCGGCAGGTGGCCACGGGGATATCTCTGTCGAACATGACAAGGTGCGTGCAGACCTCGTCCAGGGCGTCAAATTCCTCGGTAAAGCCCTGTTCGTCCATAAAGACGGTAATCCGTATCTGCTTAGCCTGAGTCGGCAGAAAATCGAAAATTTCTACGCTCATGCCTTGGCCTCTTTCATAATCAGCTCCAAAATCTCCTTGTCGGCAGGGCAGAACTCATACTGCGGGATCTCGGCAGGCGTGATCATGCGGATGTCGCAGTGCTCCAGCATCTGCGGTGTGCCGCTCTCAATCGTGGCGTTATAAAGCGTCAAGTGTACCGTAATGTCGGGATAGGTGTGCGTCACCTCACAAAATACGGTACCGACCTTGACCGTGATGGCCAGCTCCTCGCGGCATTCGCGCACCAGCGCCTCGGTGTGTGTCTCGCCAGGCTCTACCTTGCCGCCAACAAATTCCCAAAGCAAGCCACGCGCCTTGTGCGCAGGACGCTTGCATATCATAAACGTATCATTTTCCCATATCAGGGCTGCAACTACTTCAACCATTTCAGACTCCATTCTCGTAATACTTCTATTTTATCACAATTTACTCGTGATTGCAAGAGCTGCGCAAAAGAAAAGCAGAGCAAGAGGGAACTCTTGCTCTGCGGGAATTTATTCTTCTTTCTCTTCATCCTCGTCCTCGGGAATGGGCGTGACAAGCACGGTCAGCTGCGTGACGCGCATGTCGTCCATCTCGTCGACTACGATGCACATGTTTTTGTAGGTAAAGCTGTCACCCACGTGCGGGTCTGCGTCGGTTGCTTCGACTGCCCAGCCGCCCATGGTCTTGTATTCGCACTCGAATTCGTCATCCTCGTGCTCGATCTCCGCAAAGAAATCGTCGATGTTCATGTCGCCTGAGACCTCGTAGGTGTTGTCGCCCTTCTTGCGGATCTCCTTGACGATCTCGTCGGATTCATCCCAGATGTCGCCAACCAGTTCTTCCAAGATATCCTCCATGGTAACAATGCCCATCGTGCCGCCGAATTCGTCCACGACGATCAAAAGGTGGGTCTTGTGCTCACGCATAACGCCCAGCGCGTTGGGCAGGCGCAACGTTTTGTGGACCAGCTTAGGCTTGATCAGAAGCGATTCCAGATCGATCTTGGTCACGTCGCCTTCAACCTCGGTCAGCGCCTTGTAGTAGTGGTTAAGCACGAGAATACCGATGATGTTGTCAATGCTGTCACGGTATACGGGAATACGGGAATAGCGGGACTCTTCGGCAATTTCGAGAATGGCCTCGGGGTCGTCGTCAATGTCGATCTGTAACATGTCGATTCGGGGAGTCATGATCTCACGAACCGTGGTTTCGGGGAATTCCAGGGTAGACTGCAAAAGCTCACCCTGCTCCTCGTCGATCACTCCTTCCTCCTCGACTGTGTCGATGATGGTGGAAAGTTCTTCTTCTGTAACGGTAGGGATATCATCGTCGTCCGTACCCCAGACACGGCGCAGGCCACGCATGGCTGCGGTGACCACGTAAACAATGGGGAACAGTACCCACGTCAACGCACGAACGGGATAAGCCACGATGCGTGACCATTTTTCGGGGTGCATCTTACCCATATTCTTGGGCAGGATTTCACCGAAGATCAAAATGATCACGGTCATAATCACGGTGGTCAGTACGGGGGCAAGCTCGTCAGCTCCGGCAAAATTGTTCTTGGAAAGCAGATTCAGGATCAGCGCAGTCGCCGCGGTGGTTGCTGCTGTGTTGACAAGGTTATTGCCGATCAGAATGGTACAGAGCGTACCTGTAAAGTTCTCGCTCAGGTCGTAAGCGACCTTGGCGGTTTTGTCGCCGGAGTCAACGGCTTTTTTGAGTCTTGTTAAGTTCAGAGAATTAATTGCAATCTCGCTGCTTGAGAAGAATGCAGAGAGAATGACCATCAATACGATGACAATTAAGTAAACCATCATTGCTGCTCGTCCTCCTCATCGTCCAAGATGTGAATGACGACCTGCGAGAGTCTGCCGTCCTTGATTTCCTCGGCAATCAGCTCAACGCCGCAGAATTCAAAGCTTTCTTCCTCCTCGGGCATTCTGCCTAAGGTGTCCAGTACGAAAGAGATCAGCGGACGCTGTGCTATGGCGAGCTTGGGGGCGGGAAGACCCATGCGGGAAAACGCCTCGCCCACGGTCATGCGGGAGGTGATGCGGAAATAGTTGCCACCCATCTTGATAAAGTCGGGGTCAACCACGTCGTCCTCATCCCAGATTTCGCCAACCAGCTCCTCAAGGAAGTCCTCGATGGTAACGATACCGATGGTGCTTGCCTTGTCGTCAATGACGACCGCAAGATAGTAACGGTGCTGACGCATGATGGTCAACAGATCGTCGATGTTGGCACTTGCCTTGACAAAGAACGCGGGGATCAGCAGCGAGCGCAGCTCTAATTCGGGATTCTTGAGATACTCCTTCAAGAAAGCACGGATAGGCAGCGTACCGATGATGTTGTCGGGGTCGCCGTCGCAAACCGGGATACGCGAGTGCGTGGTGTCCATGATCAGATCCTTGATCTGCTCGTTGCTCATCGAGATATCAACGTAAATAATATCCTGACGCATGGTCATGACGTCGGCAGCGGTCGTACCCGAGAATTCCAGCGCGGATTTGAGCATATCACTCTGCTCCTCATCCACAACGCCTTCCTCCTCGACCGTGTCGATGATGTCGTATAGCTCATCCTCTGTAATCGAAGGCTCTTCCTCTTCCTTAAAGAAGCGGGCAACGAGCTTGTTCAAAAGAGAAAAAACGGCCACAATAGGTGTAAATAGCTTCATCAGCAAGCGCAAAGGACCGGCGAAGAGCAATGCAATGCTTTCGCTTCTGTCACCTGCGAGACTCTTGGGGGTCATCTCACCGAAAATAAATACAACTACCGTGACGTATACCGTACATATGATGTTGATTGTATCCTCGTC
>CAZCRV010000191.1:3570-4022 GCA_964501175.1 uncultured Clostridium sp. | reverse complement strand
ACCAATGAAAAGCCGGTATTTGAAAGCGTGTATTACGCGGTCAGACAGGCACTTGAGCAAAACACCGCACGCCCCGAGCTGCAGATTCCAAAGCAAAAGCCTTCGGTTTCGGATGCCTTTACCTCTGTCGAACGCGGTGAATCGCTGCAAAAGCGTCAGATCACCATGGATGCTGCTGCCTCTGCTCCCGCAAAGCCGCAAAAGGGCGAGGCCTGGGAGCATTTGAGCGCTCAGCAGTACGTAGAGCAATACGTCCGGGGCAAAAAGCCCGAAAAACAGGCCGTTGTGCCTGAAAAAAACACCAGCCCCGTAGGGCAGGGGCTTGTTTCTCCCACCGCACCGTCCCCCGTAGGGGCGATTCACGAATCGCCCGCATCTGCACCTACATCGGTAGGGGAGGGGCTTGTTTCTCCCACCGCACCGTCCCCCGTAGGGGCGATTCACGAATCGCC
>CAZCRV010000191.1:0-3470 GCA_964501175.1 uncultured Clostridium sp. | reverse complement strand
CGCATCTGCACCTACATCGGTAGGGGAGGGGCTCGCTCCTCCCGCGCCCGCCCCCTCTCGCACCCCTTTGCCCACACAACCCGAACGCGCACCCACTCCCACGGCCGAAAAGGGCACTTACCGCTTAGTCGGCCAGGTGTTCAACGCTTATCTGATCGTGGAGATCGGTGAGAGAATGCTGCTGATCGATCAGCATGCGGCGCACGAGCGTATTCTGTTTGAACAGCTTAAGGCCAATATGCGCGAAAAGGAGGCCTCCTCGCAGCTGCTCATGCTGCCGATTGAGGTCATGATGACCTCGGGCGAGGTGCAGACCATCGGCGACTATCGTGCCGAGCTGGAGGCGGTCGGCTTCAGCTTTTCCACGGGTCGCTTTACCGTGACTGTGGATGCCATTCCCACAGGCCTTGAATCGGACGCTGTGGTGCAAATGCTGCCCGTGATTGCCGAGAGATTGCAGAGCGGTACGGGCAATGCGTCCTTAACGCGTGACATCGTGTTTGAAAAGGCACTTTACCAGGGCGCGTGCAAGGCCGCCATTAAGGCGGGGCGCGTGTACGCTCCCGAGCATCTTTCCTGGTTGGTCGATCGGCTCATGGAGCTGCCAGACATTACCTACTGTCCGCACGGCAGACCGGTTGCCATGGAAATGAGCAAGAAGAATTTGGACAGACAATTTGAAAGATCGTAAATAAAAGCAGGCGGCATCCTGTTTTGATGCTTGCCATGGAAAGGATAAGTTATGTTTGAACTTAAGAAACAAGAGGGAAGAGCGCGCAGAGGTGTGCTTCACACCCCGCACGGCGATATCCAGACGCCGGTATTTATGAACGTGGGTACTTGCGCGGCCATCAAGGGCGGCGTATCCACCGTGGAGCTCAAGACCATTGATTGTCAGGTCGAGCTTTCCAACACCTACCATCTGCACATCCGTCCCGGTGACAAGCTGATCCACGATATGGGCGGTCTGCACAAGTTTATGAACTGGGACAGACCCATTCTGACCGATTCGGGCGGATTCCAGGTATTCTCCCTGTCTTCCTTGCGTAAGATCAAGGAGGAGGGCGTATACTTTGCCTCTCACATCGACGGCAAACGCATTTTCATGGGTCCCGAGGAGAGCATGCAGATCCAATCCAACCTCGCCTCCACCATTGCCATGGCGTTTGACGAGTGCGTGGAAAACCCCGCTACCTACGAATACGTCAAGCAATCCTCCGAGCGCACCATTCGCTGGCTGGCACGCTGCAAGGCCGAGATGCAAAGACTCAACTCCTTGCCCGAGACCATCAACAAGCAGCAGATGCTGTTCGGCATCAACCAGGGTGGCACTTACGAGGATCTGAGAATCGATAATATGCAGCGCATCGCTGAGCTGGACCTGGACGGCTATGCCATCGGCGGTCTTGCCGTGGGCGAGAGCACCGAGGATATGTATCGCATCATCGACGCGGTAGAGCCGCACATGCCTAAGGATAAGCCCAGATACCTTATGGGCGTGGGCACGCCCTGCAACATCATTGAGGCCGTGCACCTGGGCGTTGACTTCTTTGACTGTGTCATGCCCTCGCGTAACGCACGCCACGGCACGCTGTTTACCTGGGAGGGAAAGATGAGCGTGCTTAACGAAAAGTACGCGCGTGACGCAAGACCCATCGGCGTGACTTGCGATTGCCCCACCTGCCAGAATTACAGCCGCTCCTATATCCGCCATCTGATCAAGGCAAAGGAATCGCTTGGCATGCGACTGGCAGTGCAGCACAATCTGTATTTCTACAATCAGCTGACCCGCCGCATCCGCGCGGCGCTGGACGAGGGCAGATTTGAGGAATTCTATCAAAGATATCATATTGCTCTTGGCGAAAGGAATCCCGACTGATGATCAAGGCTGTCATTTTTGATAAGGACGGCACGCTGCACGATACCGAAAAGGTCTATCACCGCGCTTGGCGTGCGGCGGCAGAGCAAACGGGCGTGCCCGATATTATGGAGTTTGTTGCCGTTTGTACGGGCACAAACTTTGCAAGAACCGAGGAACTTTGGCAAGACTTTTACGGCGATGCATTTGCATTCCGCCCGTTCTGGGAGCTGCGCAACGCCATTTACGACGAGATGATCGAGGCCGAGGGGCTGCCCATTAAGGAAGGCGCTTACGAGCTGCTGGATTATCTCAAGGAAAACGGCTACAAGATCGGCCTTGCCACCTCGACCAACGTCAAAAGGGTGGAGAGGCATCTTGTACAGTCGGATATGAAAAAATATTTCGACGCGGTGGTCACAGGTGATACCGTGCCCAATGGAAAGCCCGCGCCCGACATCTTTTTGATCGCGGCCGAGCGCCTTGGCGTCGATCCCGCAGAATGCATGGGCGTGGAGGATTCCTTTAACGGCGTGCGTGCGGTCAAGGCTGCGGGTATGTATACGGTCATGGCACCCGATATGATTCAGCCTACAAAAGAAATTCTGGATCTGACAGACGCCTGCGTGCAGGAGCTTGGACAGATCATTCCGATACTTAAAAACATGAAAGGAAGACGAGAATCATGATTGAAAAAAGACTTGCCGAGGAGATCCTCGGAATTGCGCTTTCGGGTGGCGGCGACTTTGCCGAGATCTACCAGGAGTTGACGCAAAACGGCAACATCCGCATGGTGGATGGCAAAATCGAGGCCATTGGCGACAATGTGCTCTCGGGCGTGGGCATTCGTACCTTTATCGGCACGCAGACCGTCTATGCAACCACAACTGACATTACAAGAGAAGGACTCATTCGCTGCGCAAAGTCGGTAGCAGAAGCTGTCGGCGAAATCAAGGGAGCGGTATCCCTGCATCTTTGCGAGCGTATTTTCCCCAATATTCACCCCGTGACCACCGTTGGCGCAAGTGCAGAGATGAAGTACAAGATCGATCTGCTCAAATCCGCTTGCAACACGGCAAAGAACTACGATCAGAGCATCGTACAGGTGGCAGGTAATCTTTTGATGGTGGACCATTCCATCCTAGTTGCCAACTCCGAGGGCCTTTACACCACCGACAGACATATCCGCACCCGTATGGCGGTCAATGCCGTCGCGTCCAACGGACACGAGAACCAGTCCGGCTCCTGTGCACCCGGCCGCGGCATGGGTCTTGAGGTGTTCGATCTCTTCAAGCCCGAGGATATCGGCCGCGAGGCTGCAAGACAGGCCGTGGTCAATCTGAACGCTTCCTACTGTCCTGCAGGCAAGATGACGGTTGCCATTGAAAACGGCTTTGGCGGCGTTATTTTCCACGAGGCCTGCGGTCACTCGCTTGAAGCTACCTCTGTAGCGATCGGCGCGTCTCAGATGGCAGGCAAGCTTGGCCAGATGATCGCCAACCCCAAGGTTACAGCGATCGACGACGGTACCATCCCGAACGCATGGGGCTCTGTCAACATTGACGACGAGGGTCACCCCACGCAGCGCAATGTGCTGATTGAAAACGGCGTG
>CAZCRV010000190.1:0-4040 GCA_964501175.1 uncultured Clostridium sp. | reverse complement strand
TCCTCCATCCGGGGCATGGACATGGTCACACCGGAAACGGTAAGCTCGTAGGCCCGTCAAGACAAACGCGCATTCGTGTGCTATAATGATATCACAAACATACGGCCGAACGTTTGAATTGATTTTTTGGAGGACTATTCAATGGAAAATAGCGAGCTTATCACAAAAGCGTTGAACTACATAAAAAATGAAAATAAAAAAAGTGATATCACCATTGACGACGTAGCGACCCATGCCGGCTTTTCCACCGATTATTTCAACCGTGTGTTTTTTGCGCATACCGGGTTTAATATCATGGAGTACGTTCGTTTCAGTCGTTTGAAAAAGGCTGCACATCTGTTAAGACAAACAAACAGCGACATCCTGGATATTGCGCTGGATTGCGGATATGAGGCACACGAAAGCTTTTCAAGAGCTTTCAAAAATCAGTATGGCATTTCACCGAGCGAATACAGAAAAAAGTATGAAAAGGTTGAAGCTGTTTACGGTGATTTTTACAACGATACCATAGGTGCAAGACTTTTGCACGAATTCAAGGACTTCAAGCTTGCCGACAGCGATGAAGTAATTGACTATCTGCTTGAAACCGATGCACTTCGTTATGGATATACAGCCATTTGTTTTCGCGTGAACGGCGGTGCCGCACTGTACAATGGCCAAGATTTCAGAGACGGGTTCGTTTGGTTTACGGAATGGGACAATCGATTTGAAGGAGATATCATTTGCGACGATTGGGATAAAATCGCCGAGTACAAAAAGGTCTTTTCCGATCAGCGTTTTGAAATGGTGCTATATACCCATCAAACCGATGAGGTGATCAAAGCCGAGCTTTCAAAGCGTAGTGTGAGCGTTAAAAGCATTCAACGTCATCCCCAAAATATCTATGTGGGAGAACCATATGCACTCGCTCCCATTGAGGACATTTCCATGAAACTGATCAAATACGAGGATTTTGGCCTTGTAGAGAATTTCTTTTCGCAAAGATATCCGGGAAGAGGCAGCAATGCTCCGAGACTGAGATTTTTGAAGCATGAGCTATATCAAAGAGACGTAATCGGTAACGCCGAACACTCTGTATTTATGTTTGGAATATTTAAGGGAGACCGCTTGATCGGAATGAGTGACGGTGGCCTGCAGAGAGTGCACGGATTTGTGATCAACAACTGTATCGAAACTTCTGCTTTACCCGAATATGAAACCGAGGAGCTGTTCCGGTACGCCTTCAAATTTGTCACAAACGCTGTCCTTGAAAAAGGAGCGTTGCCGATTGACGACGTGCAAATTCCCAATACCCCTGCCGAATACAGAAGCGGTGCTTTCAACTCCACCGATCTTGGTTACGTGACAATTACGGATGTTTGCATATTGAAATGATCGGAATTTGATGATAGTCCGTAAATAATTCCATTCCCCAAAAATTTCCCGCCAAGCCCAACCTTTTCCCCCACTTTTGTGTCTGTATATACGTAGAGGGTATCGCTTGCGTTGAGACAGACTCAACCAACGCGTCATTGACACGGTGCGCATTCCCTTATATAATGAAAGCAACCACACACGAAAGGATTTTTTATGGATCAGAAGCAAATCAAACGAAATCGCAACTACTTCACCAAAACCGACACCATGCTTTACGTGGGCATCGGGCTTTTGGCAGTCGGCGTCATCCTCTTTTTCTTTGGCTACAGCTATATTTCCTACATCATTGCGTCCGTGCTTGCCCCCGTGGGACTTGTGCTGATGCTGGTCGGCGCTTCACAGCGCGTAACCGATGCGGATATGGACACCTGCATTGCCAAGCTGACCGAGGGGATGGCGGTGGACACGGTGGAGAATCCCAAATTTGAGCGACGCATGCTCAAGCAAATTCCCATGCTTCAGGTGCAGGGCTACGTATACGACGACACAAAGCTGCACAAATACGCCAAGAGCGGCTCGGTGCGCAGCGAGCAATTTGAGTCTGCCTTGATCTACGCTTTGGATACCGAGCTTTACATCGTGCGCCGCCAAATTTCCCTGCTTTCCGAGCAAGAGCCCGAGACCGAGATCATCGAGATCCCCTACACGGAAATGGAAAAGCCCGAGATCGTGGCAGAGAGCATTAAGATGACCTTTGGCAAAAAGATCCGCACGGTCAATTATTCTCTGCTCTGCTTCAAATGGGGAGAGAGCACGCTGCAGCTGCCCATGCAAAGCAACAACGACGTGGACGAATTCATTACCAAGATCGCCCGCGTGCTGGCAGACGCCAAGAAGGCACAGGATAAAGAATGAGCACGAAACTGACTTTTACACAATAGCAAAAATGAAGCAGCCAAGCGCTCAAATGTGCTTGACTGCTTCATTTTCATTAAGTATTTGGAAAATTCACAGATTGATTATTTTTCCTTATACCAATCGCAGCATTTTCCCCAATCGGGAGTAACAGCTTTGTTATAAAGATCGCAAAGCGGATTTCTGCAATACCAAACGCCTCCGCGCTGATAGAGGTAGACGCATCTTGTGCAATACACTGTTGCCATAGAAAGAACTCCTTTCTGATTTTTTATGATTTGATCTTTCTGACAATTCCAATAATCCCTAAAACGACACCGATCACTAAAAACGGAACAAATGCTTCTACTTGTCCCATACCGGCATTGGCAAAAGCAAGAACGATACAAGCAACTGCACCGATAAGCCAGCCGGTTCCGCCCTTATGAGATTGATTCGACGTAGATGCCGAGGATGCAGCAGAAGTACTTTTCGACGAATCACTTGATATCAGGTCACAGCCAAAAATGTCCTTTGTCAATTTTGGAGTTTCCGGCTTGGTTGCTGCTCTTGCCTTGAGTGCCTCTTCATAAATACTTTCTGCCTTTTCAGGATTACTATGGAGCGAAATCAATGACGGTGAACTGGAATAAATGATCGGAAGTAATTGTAAAATCAATTCGATCAATTCATCCTTCAATTCGTCTTTCTCCATATTGGCATATGTGTTTGCCAATGATGCATATAACCCGGGTTCTTCCTCAACGTTAGCTGTGATCGCTGAAAATGCATAATCTATATCCCCGTCCTGGCAATATTCCAAAACACCGCGTTTCAAATTGCCTCTGATGCACGGGAAGGTTGTGGGCAATTCTTTTAAGCTCTTTCGATACGTGTCCCATACAGGGGACTTTATATCGTCCAAAAGCTTTTGCATTTGCTCTTTTGTAGCAGAATAAGATTGGCCACTGCGTTGTGCCGCATTTTGCAGTTGCTCATATGAAAGCGCGAAGTTCTTAAATCCCTCTGCTGAGTGCGCGCCTTCAACCAATTTGTTGATAAAGTCCTTCCCCTCATTATAAAATTGTTCTTTGACCAACAGGTCATGAATGAAAATAGCTGCACAGTTATACTCAAAAGTATAATTTTCCGGATCATCAAGATGTATGGTGAACAGCTCCTTGAATCTGTTACCATCCACACCATATTTGACCAATGAATCCTTAAGGTCTGCTGCAATGGTATGAAGCTTGGGCTTTTTCGACAAAAGATCCTCAAAGATCAACTTAGTCTGTGCATTATTGAATATTTGCATAAGCTCTTTTGGGGAAAGTTTTTGATCTGCCATTTTATTTCTCCTTATGTTTTACTTTTTGCCAGTCTTTTGTGACAACAAAACTGAACTACCCTCTTGTATTTTTTTCAAGGTGGCCGTTTTACCACATAATTCGCATTATGTGGTAAACTTATCGGACAAAAAAATAAAACCTCTGTCGGTTTTATGCGCAGAAAAGGACCAATGAAATGATTTTTTGAAAAAACATTTTCATTGGTCGGTTTGTTGCGCAAATTTGCGCAAATTTGCGCAAATTTGTTTACATATTTTCTCATTCCAATATTGACAAATTCGTTCTTTATGTGTATAATGAGTTATGTAATCAAATATTTTCACCACATAATGCGAATTATGTGGTTATTTTTTTGCCCTGATTTCGTCTAACATCGCACAAGGCCAAGGCGGTTGATCTGCTTGCGGTGGACGTCGCCGCTTTCCATGGTGTAGATGCGCG
>CAZCRV010000189.1:0-4121 GCA_964501175.1 uncultured Clostridium sp. | reverse complement strand
GGGTCTGACGTCGTCAAATCCGTGCAGCGGAATTGCGTTACAAATTCTGGGGTCGTGTGCGTCAAAGGTAATGATGTTGGAAACACCCATCGCAACCAGCTCCTGCAGCATCAGCGCACAGTCAAGCGATTCTCTTGCCTGTCTGCGGTGCTGTCTGCCCTCGTAAAGCATGGGCATGATTACGGTGATTCTTCTTGCCTTTCCCGCTATTGCAGCAATCACGCGTTTCAGGTCGGCATAGTGGTCATCAGGGCTCATAGGAACGGTCATGCCGTACATCTTGTAGGTGACGCTGTAATTAAATACGTCACAGATGATGTAAACGTCCTGTCCGCGCATGGACTGCTTGATCAGGGCCTTGGCCTCGCCCGTACCGAATCTGGGGCAGGATACCGATACCAGATAGGTATCCTCGGGATCCATTCCGTGCCAATCCTTGAGATAATAGTCAACCTTTTTTGCGATTTCCTCGCATCCGCGCATACCAATCAAGCTGAGATCGGCAAACTGCTGTTCCTTCATGTCGTACCTCCGTTACTTTATCACTGTATTGTCAAAAATTACTGCAGCTTACAGAAGCGTGCGTACGCCTCGTCCCAAGCCTCCCTTTCGGTGCAAGGCTGATAGTGCTTCATCTCAAAGGAGTTGGCAACTACCTCTCTTGCTTCGGCAAGATCCTTGATCTCGCCCTGTGCGATTGCCTGCATGACGAGGTTACCGATAGCGGTTGCCTCCTCTGGGCCTGCACATACGGGAATGCCGCAAGCGTCTGCGGTCATCTGGGACAGGAACTTATCCTTGGTGCCGCCGCCCACGACGTTGATCATGGTGGCAGGCTTTCCGCGCAGCTGTCCAATGGTGTCTACGGTGTAACGGTACTTGAGTGCCAGGGATTCGTAAATGCAACGAACGATCTCGCCAACGCTTTCGGGAACAGGCTGGCCGGTCATGCGGCAATACTCACGAATCTTTTCGGGCATATTGCCGGGCGTGCCGAACGACTTGTAGTCCACGTTGATCAGCGAACGGAAGGGCGTGCATTCCTTAGCCCAGGTCTCCATCTGAGCGAACGAGTAGTCCTTACCCTCTCTCTTCCACTGTCTTCTGGATTCCTGAATGATCCAAAGACCCATGATGTTCTTAAGGAAGCGGATGGTGCCCATTGCACCGCCCTCGTTTGTCAGGTTAGCGGCTCTGGTTGCGTCATTGATCAGCGGAGCGTCAAGCTCTGCGCCCATGAGCGACCACGTGCCGGAGGAGATGTAAATGAAGTCCTTATCGGTTGCGGGTACTGCGATGACTGCGGATGCGGTATCGTGAGACGCGGTGGTGTAAACCTGAATGCGGTTCTTACCTACCTCATCGGTAATAGACGGCAGCAGCGCGCCGAGGTTGGTGCCGGGCTCAACCATGGGAGCAAACTTGCTCTCGGGAATGCCCAACTTTGCGATCAGCTCGGAGGAGATCTTTCTGGAGTTTGCATCCAAAATCATACCGGTGGAGGCGATGGTATATTCGGTTGCCATCTTACCGGTCAGGAAGTAGTTGAGCAGGTCGGGGATAAACAGGATCTTGTCTGCTCTGTCAAAGCCTTCTGCGTTGTCTCTCTTTTCAACAGCAAGCTGGTTGAGCGTGTTGAAGTCGATTGCCTGAATACCCGTGACGTTATAAATCTCTTCGGGGGATACAAAGCCCTTGACGTAATCGGTGACGTTCTCGGTTCTTGTGTCACGGTAGTGGATGGGGTTTGCCATCAGTCTGCCGTTTTTGTCGATCATACCGTAGTCAACGCCCCAGGTGTCGATACCCATGCTTGCGATATCGTCTCCGTCGATGATGGTCTTGGTGATCGAATTCTTGATTTCAAAGTAAATGCGCAGAATATCCCACGTAAATCTGCCGTTTACGTACATAGGATCGTTCGAGAAGCGGTGGTTCTCGCGCAAGGTCAGCTTCTCGCCGTCAAAGGAGCCAACGATACCTCTGCCGCTGGATGCGCCAAGGTCGATGGCAAGCATTTTCAATTCAGCCATAATACCCTCCAAAAAGTGTTATGTTTTTTGACAAAAATAGTGATAGTACATTATAGCACATATTTCGCAAAATAGTGTGAACATTGTGTGAACGATGCGAATTTTGTAGAGGATTTCATCAAAACACCATAAAAATCCTTTGTATATACTCTTGAGCGAAGCAGCAATCCCGATCAAGATTCTTCGCGGCGCATTTTTTGCCTGTCATCCTTGAGCGTAGCGAAGGATCTTGGCAAAAAATGCTTGCTCGAGAATGACAGATCGGGATTGCTCTCACCCTACGATAAAAAAAGAAAATCCCCGCAAAGCGAGGATTTCCTACCGCAATTTTGCATTCTGCATTATTTCTTTCTCTTCGCCGCTCTTGCCGCGCGTCTCTCCTCTTTGGTCGGTCTGTCCGACTCGGGCACAACGGGTGCAAGAATTCCTGTCAGATGCCAGCCCTTTCGGCCGATGTTATAAGCAGCAAACGAGGTCAGCAGCGCGGGAATGGGCAAAAGGAAGAATACCCACCAATGATCCATCAGGGTAAAGCCGCCCGCAAACTCGTGCTGAATAATACCGAGATACATACCGTGCACGAATTTGGTGACAAGATCCGCAATAAAGCCGATCGAGGCCCATACCTCGTTGTCCTCAAACGCGCGACCCAGCGCAATCAGTCCTGCCAAGAGGAAATTGGGCACGTTGGCACACAGCGCGATCAGAAGCCCCTTGTAAATATTGGCCTTTGTGCCGCGCACCTGGTGCGACATTTCGTCCTTACCGCCGATCTCCCAGACCTGCACGTAGATCAAGAACAGATAAAAAATGATTGCCAGTACGCTTGTCACGATCAACAGCACCTCGGTCGTACCGCCGGTCGTGCCGCTCTCACTATTCTGCGTGCCGATGCCTGTCACGGCAATGGCCAACGCAAAACCGAAAAAACCGCCGATCATGCTCTGCACCAGCAGCATTCGTACAAAATCATAGGAATGCTTGGAAAAAAAGTTCTTCATAGATGCTCCGTTTCACATTTATGTTTCCACCATTATATCGAATTTTTCAAAATAAAACAAGTACGGTCGACGAATGTTTACAGTTTATCCACTAAAAAATCACGGCTTGGTGTATAATAGTAATAGAATGTTAAAAAAGAAGGTTGATTTTATGGCATATACCGTCAATATAGAGGAGTTCCCCTCGGTCGTGCGCGAATTCGCCTCGTATAAATCGGTCATTCAGGGATGCTCGGAAAAGACCGTGAGCGAATACCTTTCGGATCTGCGCACCTTTTTCCGCTGGATGATGGCCGACGATCAAAATATTCCCTTTGAGGGCGAGGATTTCGAGCGCATCGATATCCGTGGCGTGGATCTCGACTACATCAAGGACATCACCACCGAGCGCATCTATGAATTTTTGGTCTACACAGGCACCACCCGCGGCAACAACGGCGCTGCAAAGGCGCGCAAGCTTTCCGCCATCAAGGCGTTTTACAAGTATCTGACCGTCAAGCGGCATTTGCTGGAGACCAACGTGGCGGCCGACATTGAAACACCCAAAAAGAAAAAGGCACTCCCCAAGCACCTTTCCTTAGAGGAATGTCACGCGCTGCTTGACGCGATCAAGAACGACACCGCCTCTCCAAACCGCGTGCGCGACTGGTGTATGATCACGCTGTTTCTCAACTGCGGCATGCGTGTCTCCGAGCTTGCGGGTATCAACCTGCCCGACCTTGACCGCGAGTACCGTTCCCTGCGCGTCATCGGTAAGGGCAACAAGGAGCGCATCATTTACCTCAACGAATCCTGCCGCACCGCCCTTTCGCAGTACATGCAGGAGAGAATGCAGGAAAAATACAAGAAAAACACCGATAAGGCGCTGTTTTTGAGCAATCGCTGCCAGCGCATCAGCGTCAAGACCATTCAGTTCGTGGTCTATAAGTACCTCGATCTTGCAGGGTTGGGGGCCAAGCACTACTCTGTACATAAGCTGCGCCACACGGCGGCCACGTTGATGTATCAATCGGGCAACGTGGACGTGCGCGTGCTCAAGGAGATCCTTGGCCACGAGCAGCTCAACACCACGCAGATCTACACCCAC
>CAZCRV010000188.1:0-4133 GCA_964501175.1 uncultured Clostridium sp. | reverse complement strand
TCTCATAGTAAATGCAAGGGCTTTACTACTGTTGCATTTACTTTGAGAATTTACGCTTTGCGTAACTTTGCGTAAAAACTTTGCGTATTTTCACACGCAAAAGCCCCGATTGTTGACAAACCACAATAATTATGCTATACTGAAGATGCAAACCAAACAACGGGAGGTATTTATGAGAAAAGAAAATATTCACGTATTAATTGCTATGTTTGCCACGCTTGCGTCCATGATTACGGGGCTCATTATGGGTCTGATGCGCCTTTTGGGCTGATCGGAGGGAATGCTATGAAAGAAAACATGACCTTTTTCTGGATCGTATGCCTGATCACCTCGCTGGGCGCGCTTTATTGGTCTGTCACCTCGCTTTTACAGCAGCCCGCGCCGATGTTTATTGCCTTTTTGGTCATTAACGTGATTGCGCTGATCACCAATGTGGTCTGCTGGATCATTGACGTCAAAAAATCCAAAAAGAAAGATTGATATTCAAACAACAGGGCAGCGTCTTAGAACGCTGCCTGTTTTTATGTTGGCACGATATTTCTCGGATTCTGTCTGTTTTGGCACAAATTTACTTTACCCGTATCACGTAGGGGAGGGGCTTGCTCCTCCTTGCCTTCTATACCTAAATACTCATGTTTGGAAACAGGGCTGCCTCCTAAGAAGCAGCCTGTTTTTGATTTTTTATTTCAGCCCCATGGGCTGTTTTTTTATTTACTTAACCAATACCACAACGCATCTGACGTTACTCTTATGGATCTTGGAGCCTTCATAAGACAACGCGTCACATGCGATCAGATCCTCACCCGTGGCGCCGGGGGCGGCGTAAAGCTCGGCTCCCTCGGGGATCTGCGTGCAAATATCCACGATGGGGGCATCTGAGTCCACCATCCAACCCATGCGGTAGCCGTCCGGTAAGCGGCACTCCTCTAATACGCCAAACGCAGTATTGGCAGGCGTGTCGGTCACGTTGTATTGCTTGCCGTCGATTTCAATGCCGCAGGTGTTGTCACCGCGGAACGCGATCAGGCTGCCGTCTGCGCCAAGGCGGTACTGCAAAAATCTCTCGCCGCGATAGGTGATCTTGTGCCCGTCCAGCGAAAAATCGGCAAAGTCAAGCGCGGTGGGCACTAACAAATCATAGGTTTCCATGAATTTTGCGTCGTCCTCCTGGCGGCGTCTGAACATGCCCAGCGGCCAAAGCTCCTTCATGGTGTAATAGTGGCGGCAGATCGAATACGCGCCGTTGGGGAATTGCGTGGCAAAATACTCGGTCTTGCGCGAAATGGTCTCGGGGCTGTCGGGGCAGTCACGGCCGCCGTATGCGCCGAGCGCGCGGAGCACGTCAAACAGCGTCGAGGGCGCGTCGCCCGTCTCTCCCGATTGATCGTCGCGCAAGCGGCAGCCGATATATGTCACAGAGCCCTTGCCGTACGCGCGGTCAGCACCGATCAATTGGTCATTTGCATACGCCACGGGTGTCGCATCGTCGCCCACTTCAATCGAATAAATTCTGTCGGGCAGCATGTCTGTGGGCACGAGCATGGGCGCGATATCCGAAAGAATCCCTGCAAAGCGCACCAAGTCTGCCGTGTCGCCCTCGGTGACCGACTGTGCTGCACAAAGCCCAAACAATTCAAGCCATGCTGTGGGAACGTTACCCGACTCGTCAACGGGCGGCGTCGCGTTCCAGATCACGCATCCGCCCGTGCGGGCAAATTCTGCAAGCAGAGAGACAAATTCGGGATCATAGAAGGGCTCAAAGCCCACGACGACGGTGGAGTAGCTGCAAATGCCAAGCCGCAGCGCGCCATTTTCCACCTTGCCCAGGGCCGTGATGCGGTCGGCAGGGCAGTAGTTGGCGTAAGCGTATTGCACCATCCAGCTGCCAAAGCGCTCTTCGATCATGGTCAGATCCTTGGGGTAGACGTACAGAACTTTAGTGTCACGCGGGCGGTTGTAGGTCACGATGCCCTCGCGCGGAATGTGCGAGCCAAAGCCGTTCTGCACGCAGGACATGCGGCGTCGCGCCTCGTCGGGGAAGCCCCACGCGCCCCACAGGCAGACCTCGTTGCGGTTGAGCGAGCCAAGAGATGCCGACATTGCGCCACCGTAGTAGTTGCGGTCAAACCAACCGCTCTCGCAGAAGTCGGTGCCGCCATAGGAGAAGTAGTCGTTCCATTTGAAATAGTCGTAGCAGCCCGAAATCGCCTCGCGGATGGTGCTGGAGTATACGTAAGAGGGGGAATAATCGTAGGCGCAGTAGCCGTTGATGGTAGCCAGATTGAACATTCCCTCATTTCCGGGGCCGTATTTGTCACAGGTGGGAGATTCCTGCCAGGTTGCATGACCGACGCAGAAGGGATCCCAGCCTGCGTTTTTGACGTAGGTGTCGCGAATATAGTCTCTTGCGTCGCAGCAAAGGTGTACGACGCGGTCGGAGAGCATTTCAAAATACGTCTTGCGCAGGCGGAAGGTACGCGCAAGCGCAGCCTTGGTGTTGCCAAGAACGTGCTGCGTGTGCGGGCGACCGAGTGCGGTGCGGTCGGTGTGCATGTCGTAGCCGAAATAGATCAGCGCACGATCAAAATCGGCAAAGAGCGGGTCGATTTTTGCCAGCTCTGCTTCAAAATGGGGCGTCATGTAGCGCGTGGGGATCTCGTAAGGGCCGAAATGTGCGCCGAGATCCCAGTCAAACTGAATGTGCATCTCGTCCGAGTAAAGCTCCATGAATTCCACGCCCTTTTCTCGGTACATATCAATGACACCGTGCACGTACTGCACAGCCCCCGGGTGGAAGTAGTCCATCTCGGGCGTGTCTACGTAAAGCACGGCAAAGACGCGGTTGCCCGCAAGGGTGGTTTTGCCCTTGATCTCCATGTGCTTGTCGCCAAAATATCTGCTGAGCTCCCAGGGCTCGTGCGAGAGTGTGCAGGTGTAGTCCTCGGTGGGGATTTCGCAGATCGATGCGGGATCGATGACCAAGTAGGGCGTGCCGTTATCCTGCTCGGTGTAGACAAACAGGCGAGCACGGACGAATGTGGGGTAGATATATCCCTTGTTATTGCACCATTTTTCGCTGAGCATGGCGTCAAAAGAGAAGGTGCCGTCGGGCTGCAGGATCCCTTCGGAGAAAAAGCGGTGTTGACCGCCCACGCCAACGTCCTGCTTGAAGGTGCGGCCAAGGTCGAGCGGATTTGTCACGCTTGCACCGATGCCGATGCCATAGGTCGCGGCAAAGTCCGAGAGCTTTTTGGTGCAGTCAATGAATTCGGGGTGCGTCAGATGCAGCTCGCGCTCACCACCGCCAAAGAAATGGTCGTGGAAGAAGGTCAGGATCTGCGTCTTGTTCTTTTTCGCGCGTTCGCATACGTCCAAGAAGGAAGAGGACTCGGGCGCGGTCTGATCGTTTGCTTGCTTGGGCACGTATTGCTCGGTGGGAGAGTTTGCGTACACTCTGAGCTTGTCGTCCTCGGTCAGCAGAACATCCTCGCGTCGGATCGCACAGCGCATAGGCGCGTTTTTCTTTAAGCTTGGCATAGGTACCTCCGTTTTGATGGATTGGGGATGCTTTGTTGTGTTCATTATAGCAGAAAAACACACCGAATGCAATGCTTTTGTCAAAGCTTCCTTGCAATCATCGGTCTTGTCATCAGTATTCATAGTAACAAAAAAAGATAACCGCCTGTCTACCAAACTGATGCGGTTATCTTAATCAAATCACGAGGAAGTCAACCGTTACCGGTGCTCCTACGTCATTATTATATGCGATTTTCTTCGTTTTGTCAACCCCTTGCGGGTTGTTTTTTTTGTTTTTGTTTGTTTTTTGTTTGTTTTATGGTGCAAGTGATGCTGCTGGGGAGTGCTTTTTTGCACGCCTTGCGCCCAAATCCGTATGCAGGACTTGCATTTTTCGCAAGGTCGTGCTATAATAATATGAATAACTATTTTTTCAGAGGATACACACGACATGATAGACGCACAAAGCTTACACGAAATACAAAAACGCCGCACGTTTGCCATTATCTCGCACCCCGACGCAGGTAAGACTACGCTGACCGAAAAGTTTTTGCTTTACGGTGGCGCGATCCAGACCGCGGGCTCGGTCAAGGGCAAGCACAGCGACAAGCACGCCG
>CAZCRV010000187.1:0-4173 GCA_964501175.1 uncultured Clostridium sp. | reverse complement strand
ATTGCTCGGTTTGCGGTGAAACGATCGTAGCACAGGAAACTGTTGCCGCTCTTGGACACACCGAGGTAGTTGATGCGGCTGTAGCTCCCACTTGTACCGCAACCGGCCTTACCGAAGGTAAGCATTGTTCCGTATGTAATGAAGTTCTTGTAGCACAGACTGTTGTTGATGCACTCGGCCACACCGAGGTAGTTGATGCGGCTAAGGCTCCCACTTGTACCGCAACCGGACTTACCGAAGGCAAGCACTGTTCGGTATGTAACGAAGTTCTTGTAGCGCAGGAAACTGTCGCTGCTCTTGGCCACACTGAGGTTGCTGATGCAGCGGTTGCACCCGACTGCGAGAACACCGGACTTACTGCCGGTTCTCATTGCTCGGTTTGTGACGAAGTTCTTGTAGCACAGACCGTAGTTGACGCACTCGGGCACACCGAGGTAATCGACGCGGCAGTAGCCGCAACCTGTACCGAAACCGGTCTTACCGAGGGTAAGCACTGCTCGGTTTGTGACGAAACTCTCGTAGCACAGACTGTTGTTGATGCACTTGGACACAGCTATGATGCCGGTGTAGTAACCACTGATCCTACTTGCACGGCTGATGGTGTCAAGACCTATACTTGTGAAACCTGTGATGGCACTAAAACCGAAGTCGTAGCGGCTCTTGGTCACGATCTGACTTATTACGAAGCTAAGGCGCCCACTTGTACCGAAATCGGTTACAACGCATACGAGGATTGCTCGAGATGCGATTACACCACTTATGTTGAGATCCCCGCAACCGGTCACAGCTACGATGCAGTAGTGACTGCGCCCACCTGCACAGAGGCAGGATATACCACTTATACTTGTGAGTGTGGCGACACATACACTGATGCTCCCGTTGATGCGACCGGCCATACCAATGGCGCGGCAGTTACCGAAAATGAGATTGATGCAACCTGTACAGTTAACGGTAGCTACGACAGCGTAGTTTACTGTACTGTATGCGATGCAGAGCTTAGCAGAGAAACGACGGTCGTTTCCGCAACCGGCCACACCAAGGGTGAAGCAGTTGTTGAAAACAACGTAGATCCCACCTGTACCGCAGATGGTAGCTACGACGAGGTAGTTTACTGTGCAACCTGTGGCGCAGAGCTTAGCAGAGAAACGATAACCGTTGCTGCAACCGGCCACACCAAGGGTAAAGCAGTTGTTGAAAACAACGTAGATCCTACTTGTTCGGCAACCGGCAGCTACGACAGCGTAGTTTACTGTACCGTATGTAACGCACAAATCAGCAGAGAAACGATAACCGTTGCTGCAACCGGTCACAGCTATGAAGCAGTAGTAACTGCTCCCACCTGCACCGCAGAAGGATATACCACTTATACTTGTTCCGCTTGTGGCGACAGCTACACCGCGGACGAAACAGCTGTGATTGGTCATAGCTACAACGAAAAAATAACCACCACTCCGACTTGCACGACTGATGGTGTCAAGACCTTCACCTGTGCTTGCGGCGATACCTACACTGTGGTAGTGCCTGCTGCACATAACTTCCAAAACGGAGTGTGCGTGATCGACGGCATGAAGCTCGGCGACATCAACGGCGACGGCGAGCTCACGACGGCGGACGTTGTACGCTTGAAAGCACATATTTCAGGTAAGATAACCCTTGACGAAAGTGCGCTTCTCATGGCTGACATCAACGGAGATGGCAAACTTACAGCCGCAGACGTTGTACGTTTGAATGCATATATTTTGGGCAAGGTGGAGCTGTAAGCTCGATTGTAGATGAGAATGGAGAAGAAAGGCATTAAAATGAAGAGAACTAAAATATTCAGCGTGGTCATAGTTGCTTTGGCAATGTGCATATTGCTCGGTGCTACGGCGTTTGCTGCAGATTCCGAGGTTGCCACTTATTCGGCAACCTTGGATAAAACCGAGGTTTGCGGCGACGCAGAGACTGTCACGCTCACAGTAGGCCTCGATAAAGCATACACAGCTTTATCGGCACAGTTGCGTGTTGAGGTATACGACTCAGATGGCGAAAAGCTTACCTGGACTATTAAGGTAACAAACGATAAAATTACGTTCACTCGGGGTAACGGCGACAAAGTCAACTTCTATTCGTGGATAGATGATACAGATACATTCGATGGCGTAGAGATTGATTACGTAGCAAAGATCGAAATTGAGGTCCCTGCAAGTACTGACGTAGGTGAATATAATATCATAGTATCCGAGCTGGAAGTAACAGATGCAACATCATACAGCATTATCCCCGCGACATCAACAGAAGTTACCGCTACCGTTAAAGTGGTTGGTCATACGAAGGTAATTGATGCGGCTGTAGCTCCTACTTGTACCACAACCGGTCTTACCGAGGGCTCTCATTGCTCGGTATGTAACAAAGTTCTTGTAGAGCAGACTGGCGTCGATGCTCTTGGACACACCGATGGTGAGACAGTCGTTGAAAACAACGTTGCGGCAACCTGTACAGTCGCAGGTAGCTACGACAGCGTAGTTTACTGTACTGTATGCGATGCAGAGCTTAGCAGAGAAACGATAACTGTTGCTGCAACCGGCCACAGCCATGAAGCAGTAGTGACTGCACCCACCTGCACTGCGGCGGGATACACGACCTACACTTGCTCCGTATGCGACCACGCATACACGGCTAATGAGGTTGCTGCAACCGGTCACTCTTATGGTGAGTGGACTCAGACAACTGCTCCTACTTGCACTACGAATGGCGAAGAGCGCAGAGATTGTGCGAATTGCGATCACTTCGAAACACAGGCGGTAGCCGCAACCGGCCACAGCTACGATGCAGCAGTAACTGCACCTACCTGCACCGAGCAGGGTTACACCACTCACACTTGTTCCAAGTGTGGTGATGGTTACAAAGATACTTACGTTGATGCAACGGGCCACAGCTATGATGCCGGTGTAGTAACCACTGATCCTACTTGCACGACTGATGGTGTCAAGACCTTCACTTGTGCAACCTGCGGTGATACTTACACCGAATCCGTAGCGGCAACCGGTCATACCAATGGCGCGGCAGTTAAGGAAAAAGAGGCTGATGCAACCTGTACCGCAGAGGGTAGCTACGACGAGGTAGTTTACTGTACAACTTGTGACGTAGAGCAGACCCGTGTCACAAAAACGACCGATAAGCTTGGCCACAACGAGGAAACACACGATGCACAGGCTGCAACCTGTACCGAAAAGGGTTGGAATGCATACGTAACCTGCTCTCGTTGTGATTACACAACATATGAAGAGATTCCCGCACTCGGTCACACCGAGGGTAAGGAAGTTATTGAAAACAGCGATGCGGCAACTTGTACCGCAACCGGTAGCTACGACACCGTAGTTTACTGCTCTGTATGTGATGCGGAGCTCAGCAGAAAGACCACAACCGTCGATGCACTCGGTCACAGCTATGAAGCAGTAGTGACTGCACCCACCTGCACAAAGGCAGGATATACCACTTACACTTGCTCCGTATGTCGTGACACGTACACAGATGCTCCCGTTGATGCGACCGGTCACAGCTACAACGAAAAAATAACCACCACTCCGACTTGCACGACTGATGGTGTCAAGACCTTCACTTGTGCAACCTGCGGTGATACTTACACCGAATCCGTAGCGGCAACAGGTCACAGCTATAATGCAGTAGTCACTGCACCTACCTGTACCGAAAAGGGATATACCACTTACACTTGCTCCAAGTGTGATGATACGTACACGGACAGCAAGGTTGCTGCAACCGGCCACAGCTACGACGATGGCGTAGTGACCACCGCTCCGACATGCACTGAGGAAGGCGTTAACACCTTCACTTGTGCAACCTGCGGTGATACTTACACCGAGGCTGTAGCAGCTAAGGGCCACAGCTATAATGCAGCAGTAACTGCACCTACCTGCACCGAGCAGGGTTACACCACTCACACTTGTTCCAAGTGTGGTGATGGTTACAAAGATACTTACGTTGATGCAACCGGCCATACCGCGGGTGAAGCAGTTAAGGAAAACGAGGTTGCTCCCACATGTACAAAAACCGGCAGCCACGATGAGGTAATTTACTGTGCTGTATGTGGTGAAGAGGTTAGCAGAGAAACAATAACTGTTGATGCAACGGGCCACAGCTATGATGCCGGTGTAGTAACCACTGATCCTACTT
>CAZCRV010000186.1:0-4191 GCA_964501175.1 uncultured Clostridium sp. | reverse complement strand
TGCACGTGCCCAAGGAATACGGTATGTTTATTTGCTCATAAAATACGAAAAACAGGAGAACGCACATGAATTTTACTGAAATTGCCAATACCCGCCAATCCTGCCGCAGCTACGATGCCGGCAGAGAGGTAGAACAGGAAAAGCTTGACGCCATCCTTGCATCCGCGCGTCTTGCGCCCTCGGCCTGCAACGCGCAGCCTTATCACATCACGGTTTGTAAAGGTGACGCAGCAAAGGCCGCAGCCAAGGCGGTGCAGGGCATGGGCATGAACAAATTTGCCACCGATTGCCCTGTTATGCTGGTTATTTCCGAAGCGCCCTATAACGCAACCGCTGCACTCGGCGCCAAGGTCAAGGACAACGACTACCGCTCGATCGATATCGGCATCATGACCGCGTATCTGACCGCAGAGGCCACCGCGCAGGGGCTTTCCACCTGCATTCTCGGCTGGCTGGACGACGCCAAGCTGCGTGAGATCTGCGGCATTGACGAGAAGGTGCGCCTGGTGGTCTCTCTCGGATATGCCAAGGCAGACGACAAGCTGCGCACAAAGAAGCGCAAGGACATGGATGAGCTTGTAAAAGTCGTGGAGGATTGATATGAAAGTAACGCAAATTATTGCAACAAAAACGCAGATCGAGATCGTGATCCCCGAACTGCCCATTCTGACGCACGTATATGCGCAGGCAAGATTGCCGCTGGTAACGGGCGACGCGCGCCGCAAGCACCACGGCAAGATCGTGCAGGTGACCGACAAAAAGAAGAAGGATCGTGTGATCTTTGACCGCTACGCAGGAGAGATTGATCTGCTGCTTTGCCGCTTTGAGGTGGATGTGGACGGCAAATGCGTGGATGGCGTGCGCTATGTCACCGATATGACCGAGGACTGCTCGGCATCCGCGCCTGTGCCCTTTGAGGTCTCGCGCCCCGTGGGCACTTGGGTGACCTCTACGCCCGAGGACATTGACTATCTTGGTATGGGCTGCATGATGACCGAGATCAACAGCCCCTGGATTCAGACGGTCACGCCGGGCAAGAACGATATTCCGCACGTCTTCTGCGGCAAGACCTACTATTTTGACAAGACCTGCATAGATCTGTACGACAGGCTCATGCAGCCCTGTATCGAGCGCGGCATTCCTTGCTTGATTCGTGCGATCAATCGCTTTTCCTACCGTCTCAAGGGCTCTGACGATGCGCTGACCAAGATCATCGGCCACCCCGGCTACGAGGCGACGGGCTTTAATGAGCAGATGAGTGCCTTCAATCTGCGCACCGAGGAGGGCTTCTGGATGTATTGCGCTTTCATCGACTTTATGTGCGCGCGCTACATGAACGAGGCAAGCCCGCTTTACTGCAGCGACGTCATGGACATCGGCAACGAGATCAACGCGCAGGACGTCTGGCACAACATGGGCGCCATCTCTTGCGCGGATTTCATGGAGGAATACGTGGTTTCTTTGCGCCTGGCACATCTGATTGCACGCAAGCACAACGTAAATTCACGCGTCAATATCTCGCTTGACCACTATTTTGCATCGGCTCTCAAGGACGACGCGCTCCACATGTATCACAGCCGCTCGGTGCTTGCTTACCTTGCCGAGTATTGTAAGCGCGACGGTGATTTTGATTGGGGCATTGCGGCGCATCCGTATCCCGAAAATCTGACCAAGCCGGATTATTACAACGACACCACCGCCACCTACGATTGGGAGACCCCGCGCATTACCATGAAGAATCTGGAAATGCTGCAGGCCTTGGTCGAGCTGCCCGAGTTCCAATATCGCGGCAAGATCAGAACCGTCGTGTGCGACGAGCAGGGATTCCACACCGATTATAATGACCCGGAATCCGAAAACAAGGGCGCGTATGCGTTTGTGCTGCTTATGGAAAAGCTGCAAAAATGCCCGAATATCACGTGGTTTTTGATCAATCGCTATGCCGATATGCCGCTTGGCGACGAGAGCGAGCTGCACCTGGGCTTGCGCTACGAAAAGGGCTATGCGGACGATATGCATCTGCTCATCAATCCGGGTGACTACAAAAAGATCTGCCACGCCATGCGCGCATGGGGGACGGACGAATGGCAGACTTGGGTAGACGAGGCAAGGGAGTACATCGGAGCAGAGTTGTACGACTGCCTGCTTGCACCCACGCTGCCCAAGGCAGAGGTCAATATTGAGAGTTGGAAGCAGTAAAAAAGAAAAGGGAGATACCAGTGAGGTGTCTCCCTGATTATGTTGTTTGTTGGGATATTATGTGAGAAACCCGTTTGCGTTCTTTTTTGAGCAAGTAGGCGCAAAAAAGAACCAAAAAACGCCGAAGAGAGTTTCGCTCGTTGCGACGAGCGACGAGGGCTTCGCGCCCTCGACCTGCGCAAGCCTTTGTAAAGGCTTGACCGAAACTTTCATGAGTGTGACTTAACTTTATTTGAACAACTCCGCCGTCTGCTTCATCTTTTCAATCACCGGCACGTCAAAGGGGCAACGGCTTTCGCACGCGCCGCATCCAAGGCAATCGTCTGCGTGTGCGTCAAGACCCAGGTAATGCTCCTTGACCGATGCGGGCACTTCCTCTTGCATGGTGGCAAGGTCGTAAAGCTTATTGACCATGGCAATATCAATGTTGACAGGGCAGGGCTTGCAATGGCCGCAATAGGTGCATTGCCCGCTGTATGCGTGTCTGGGTGCGTTTGCAAGCACGGTGGCGTAATCCTTCTCGTCCTCGCTTGCGCTCTCATAGGCAAGAGAAGCGGGAATCTGTTCGGCGTTATCAAAGCCGATCAGCACGCTTGCCACGGCAGGTCTTGTCAGGGCATAATGCAGGCACTGCACGGGTGTCAGAGCCACGCCAAAAGGAGAACGTTTTGCGTCCAGCAGTCTGCCGCCACCAAGGCCCTTCATGACCGTGATCGCCACGCCCTTTTGCTCGCAAAGCTTATAAAGATCGGCACGCTCGGGGTCAATACCCGCAAATTTTGCGTCGTATTCGTCCACAAAGAAATCGTCGATATTCTCAGTGGGCGGCAGCAGGTCGTATGCAGGGTTGAGGGAAAACAGAATTACTTCAACCGCTCCATGCTCCACGGCAAGCTTTGCTATGTTGGTGTTATGTGTGCTAAGGCCAATATGGCGGATTGCACCGCTCTTTTTCAGCTCGATCATGTAATCCATAAAGCCGCAAGAGAGCACCGTGTTCCAATCCTCAAGCTTATCCACGAAATGGATCATGCCAAGATCGATATAGTCTGTTTGAAATCTCGCCAAAAGATCCGCAAACGCCGCCTTGACCTCGTCCATGTCGCGCGTGCGCACGTACTGGCCGTCTCTCCACGCAGAGCCCACGTGGCCTTGTACAATCCATTTGTCGCGGTTGTCCTTAATGGCGTTACCGATATTGGTTCTTACGCAGGGCTCGGACATAAAGCAGTCCACGATATTGATGCCCTCGGCATAGCACGCGTCCATGACCACCTTGACCTCCTCGGCGTTATGTCGCTCCAGCCATTCGCCGCCGACGCCGATCTCGCTGACGTATAGTCCCGTGTTTCCGAGTTTTCTGTATTGCATGATGATACCGTCCTTTGCTTATATTGTTTTTATTATACCATAAAGGGAAAACCTTGTCAATCATGCTTGACGGATACGGGCGTTTTGTGGTATACTGTAAAAAAACAAAAACACCGAAAGGATGTAAATATATGTTTCGAGAAATGGTCAGACAAAGCAAGCAGCTCTCCGGCGAGGACTGCATCAAGATCCTGCGCAAGCAAAGACGGGGTGTGCTCAGCGTCAACGGAGACGACGGCTACCCTTACTCAGCCCCCATCAATCACTACTATAATCCCGAGGACGGATGCCTCTATTTCCATACCGGCAGAAGAACCAGCAGCCACCGCACCGAATCGCTGATGGCATGTGATAAGGTCTGCTATTGCGTGACCGAGCCGGGCAAGCCCATTCCGAACGACTGGGCGCTGCTTGTGCGCAGCGTGGTGGTGTTTGGCCGCATTGAAATGATTACCGTCGAGGAGCAGATTATTCCGATCTGCCGCGCACTCAGCCATCAGTTTACCAAGGACGACGCCTTTATCGAGCATGAGCTTGGTCGCCTTGCAAAGGGCACTTTGCTGCTCAAGCTCACCCCCGAGCACATCTGCGGCAAACAGGTCGAAGAGAAGTAAAAGGAGT
>CAZCRV010000185.1:0-4215 GCA_964501175.1 uncultured Clostridium sp. | reverse complement strand
AATTTTCCTTTCAAAACATAGTGATAGTTTTCATTACCGGCATATTATATCATGCACTTTCCCACTTGTCAATACCTTTTTGAAAAAAAGTTTGAAAATTTTAATTTAGCATATACAATGCTCTCGTTTTCTCGATTTTTCAGCGTTTTTTGGCCATTTCTCTTTTTGGCACATCACAATTTTCAGCATGAGTCCCTGCATGTCACATTCCCTTTTTGCATATAGTGAAATAACCATTTCAAAGGAAAGGAAGCACAAGCATGCAAAATACGTATTTACCCGAGGGCTGCCGCATTGCCACAAAAGAAAACCGCGAAGCGCTGGCAAGCCCCGCGTCCATAGAAAAAGCCGCCGAGCTCGGCACCATCCTTGAGGCCAACGCCATCCTCTGCGATCAGGATATGAGCCTGCACGTGGACCTTGGCTGCATGCGCGGCATCATTCCCCGCCCTGAGGCGGTGCTCTTGCGCGACAGTGAGCAAATCAAGGATATCGCCATCATCTCGCGCGTAGGAAAGCCTGTCTGCTTTACGGTGGAGCAAATCTCCTATTCCCGCACGGGCGAGCCCTTTGCGCTGCTCTCGCGCAAAAATGCGCAGCGCAGATGCGCCTTGTATTCGCTGAGCCATCTGATCCCTGGCGATATCATTCCCGTGCGCGTGACGCACCTGGAGCGCTGTGGCGCGTTTGCCGACGTGGGCTGCGGCATCTGCGCGCTCTTGCCCCTGGACGGCATTTCGGTCTCGCGCATCGCGCACCCCTCCGACCGTCTGACCCCCGGCATGATGCTTTCTTGCGTGGTGCGCGCCATTGACCCCGAGACGGGCAGGATCACGCTTTCCCTGCGCGAGCTGCTTGGCACATGGCAGCAGAATGCTGCGCTGTTCTCTGCAGGGCAGACCGCAGCGGGCATTATCCGCAGCGTAGAGAAATACGGCATTTTCGTGGAGCTGACACCCAATCTCGCGGGGCTTGCCGAGCTGCGCGCAGATACGGACGGCTCAGAGGCGGCCAAAATGCAGGCTTGCATCGGCCGTTACACGGGCGTTTACATCAAGAGCATTCAACCCGAGCGCATGAAGATCAAGCTGGTGCTGATCGACGCATACCGCGGCGAGGCGGCACATTCGGGCATCCGATATTTTGTGGACACGGAGCAAGTCACGCATATTGACAGTTGGCGGTATTCCCCTGCCTCGGCGGCAAAAGTGATTGAAAGTGTGTTTTAAGCATTTGGTATTAGAGCGGGACGTCGTGGGCGCCGTCCCCTGCAAACGAAGAAAACCCTTGCGAAAGCAAGGGGTTTCTCTATCATTTTGCATTTTGCATTTTGCATTTACATAACAGGGGCAAGCAGGCGGATCACGGCATAATAGATGCGTGAGATCAGCCATCCCTGCTTCTTGTTGACCTCGGTGATGCGGCGGCTGACCGTGAAATTCTCCTCCATGGAGGCTTGGATCTCACCGATGATATCCCCGCCGTAAAAGACACAGCCGTTTTCATAGTGCAGATAAAGGCTGCGGTAATCCAGGTTGACCGTGCCCACCGTGGCGATCTTGTCGTCACACAGCACGCACTTTTCGTGAATAAAGCCGGGCGTGTACTGATAGATCTTGATCCCATTCTCCAAAAGCACCGCATAATGCGACTTGGTGACCTGGTTGACTACCTTTTTGTCCGGGATCTCGGGCAGGATGATGCGCACGTCCACGCCCCGCTTGGCTGCCAGCACCAGCGCTGTTTGCATTTGCGAATCAATGATCAGATACGGCGTGGCAATATAAAGATATTTTGTGGCATTATTGAAGATATTGAGATACACGTTCTCGGCCAGATATTCCGTGTCCACGGGCGCGTCGGCATAAGGCACCACGTACCCCTGCCCGCAGCTTTTGCCGCTCATAGGTACAAGACAATCGGCCGGATCGGCCGTGGGCATACCCTTTTTGGCTCTGCAGGCATTCCACATCTGCAAAAACGACAGCGTCATACCGCGCACCGCATCTCCCTCAATGCGTACGACGTTATCCTTCCAGTAGCCGAATCTCTGCTCCTTGTTGATATACTCGTCCGCGATATTGATGCCGCCCGTAAAGCCGACACGGCCGTCCACGATCAAAAATTTGCGGTGGTCGCGGTTGTTCATAATCATGGAGTAGACGGGTCTGTACGGGTTGAAGCGAATGCATTCGATGCCCTTCTTGGCAAGCACGCGATCGTAAGCGTGGGGCAGGCCTCGCATGCTTCCGACGTCGTCGTAAATGACCTTGACCTTGACGCCCGCTGCCGCCTTGCGCTCCAGGATCTCCAGTATGGGCGACCACATCTCGCCCTTGTTAATGATGAAATACTCAATAAAAATGAATTTTTCGGCAGATTCCAGGGCAGAGAGCATATCCGGATAGGCTTGCTCGCCACTGGTGTAAAAGTGCGATTTTTGCCCGTGATAGCAGGGATATCCCTGGCTTTGGAGATAAACGAACTGCCCAGCATCCGCTGCGCACACAGCGCGGATGTCCGCAATGGCGTCCTCTCCGTCGGGCTGATACGCGTTCCCCTGCTCCTTATGCTCGGCAAGAGCGCAGCGCATCTTTCTGCGGGGGCGCGATGCACCCGACATCAGATACAAAATCCCGCCAAACACGGGAAAGATCAGAATCGGGATGGCCCATGCCATTTTGACCTCCGGGGTGGCGGGGCGCTCAATGATGGGAATCAGAATTAAGAGAGAGATCAGCGTCAGAATTGCCGAAACGGGGGCGTAATGCGAACTCAAAAAGTACAGAATGGTAAAGGTCCAGATCAGCTGCAGCACGATGGCCAGGCTGATCCACACAAATCTTCCCGTGACCAGCTTGATCAGTTTTTTCATAAGCACCCTCCTTCGACAGAATTTTACATCATTATAGCATCTGCATTGCAGCATTTCGTTAAAATAGTATGAACAAAGTTTTACCTTCGCAATTATTCTGTACAAAAATTTTCTCCCCATACAAAAGAGCAGCCCGATGGGCTGAGGAATTAGCGAAAAAATACAAAAAAATAGTTGCCTCAAGTGTGGACGAACCAGTTCGCCCGCACCTACAGCAACTATTCAAAAAAACAAACAAAGACTGCATTCATATGATACAGTCCTTGTTTTACGCGAATTTTTCCGCTATTCTGACAGCCCCACGGGGTTGCTCTTTTATGTTATTCCTGTACGTCGTATGCCAAGATCGCTTCATAGAGCGCAACCGAGCGCGCGTAGATATCATCCTTGCCGCTCGTGCCCATCGGGAATTGGATCAAAAGACAGACTACGGTATCGGCGGGCAGCACCTGCACGGCCTCGTTGTAGCGGTAAAAATCAGTGTCGCCCAGGCGTACCGACTTGCTGACCACGTTTTTGTCCTTTGTCAGCAGCTCGTAGACGTGCGGGCTTGCAAAGCACAAGGAGTACTCCCCTGTCTGCACGGCCGAGAGAAAGCTTGATTTCTGATCGTTGTTCCAATACGTCGCAACCTGCTCCTCGATCAGCGTGGTTTCCACACCGTCGATCTCGGTTTCCACCTCGACAAGTCTCTCCTCCTCGGAAAAGATCTGATAATCCACCATGCCCACGGCATTCTCGCCATCCTTGTCGTAGTCCTCGGGCAAGGTGCTCTCAAGTGCCGACAAGAACGCCTCTCTTTGCTCGGCGTTCATGTGCACCGTCGTACCGCTGAGCACCGTGACGTCATATTTCTCCTTGGAGAACATCTGCATGGTGCAAACCAGCGCCACGCATACGAAAAACGCCACGACAATTACCGTCCACTTATTGTGATACCAGAAATTCTCTATCTTTTTGATGGCGCGATTCTCTGTTACGATCTCGGTATTATTGAGTTTTTGATTATCGTTCTGATTCATGCAAAATCTCCTCTACGTGGACAAAAAACGGATCTGCATGAGGTGTCAAATCCGTTTTCGTCTGCTTTTTTACTTAGTTCTCTCTACGTGCAGGACCTTGAAGTGCAGCGTGCCGTTGGGTGCCTGAACCTCCACGGTATCGCCTGCATGCTTGCCCATCATAGCGCTGCCGATGGGAGACTGGTCGGAGATGCGGTGGTTGAGTGCATCAGCTTCGTTGGAGCCCACGATCTCGTAAGTCAGCTCCTCGTCCCACTCCACGTCGTATACCTTGACGGTAGAGCCAAGGCTGACAACGCCTGCATCCATGCTTGCTTC
>CAZCRV010000184.1:2356-4220 GCA_964501175.1 uncultured Clostridium sp. | reverse complement strand
AACATTGGTACTATCGGTCACGTTGACCACGGTAAGACCACTCTGACCGCTGCTATCACCAAGACCCTGTCTCTGGGCCAGGGCAACGTTGAGTTCATGGCATACGACCAGATCGACAACGCTCCCGAGGAAAGAGCAAGAGGTATCACAATCAACACCAGACACGTTGAGTACGAGACTGACAACCGTCACTACGCTCACGTTGACTGCCCCGGCCACGCCGACTACGTTAAGAACATGATCACCGGTGCTGCTCAGATGGACGGCGCTATCCTGGTTGTTGCAGGTACTGACGGTCCTCTCCAGCAGACCAGAGAGCACGTTCTGCTTGCTCGTCAGGTAGGCGTTCCCGCAATCGTAGTATTCATGAACAAGACTGACCTGGTTGACGACGATGAGCTGCTCGACCTGGTTGAGATGGAAATTCGTGACCTGCTGTCTCAGTACGAGTTCCCCGGCGATGACATTCCGATCGTCCGCGGCTCCGCTCGTGAGGCTCTGATGTCTTCCAACAACGACACTTCCGCTCCCGAGTATGCTTGCATTCTCGAACTGATGGATCAGGTTGACAGCTATATCCCCACTCCCGAGCGTCAGTCCGATAAGCCCTTCCTGATGCCCGTCGAGGACGTATTCTCCATCTCCGGCCGTGGTACTGTTGCTACCGGTAGAGTTGAGAGAGGTACCATCAAGGTTGGTGACGTTGTTGAGATCGTTGGTCTGTCCGACGAGAGAACTTCCACCACCGTTACCGGTGTTGAGATGTTCCACAAGCTGCTGCCCCAGGCAGAGGCTGGCGACAACATCGGTGCACTGCTCCGCGGTATCGCTAAGGACGGCATCGAAAGAGGTCAGGTTCTGGCTAAGCCCGGTTCCGTTAACCCCCACACCAAGTTCGTTGGCCACGTATACGTTCTGACTGAGAAGGAAGGCGGCCGTAAGAAGCCCTTCCTGGCTGGTTACAGACCTCAGTTCTACTTCAGAACCACCGACGTTACCGGCGTTATCTCCCTGCCTGCAGGCGTTGAGATGTGCCGCCCCGGTGATAACGTTGATATGACCGTTGAGCTGATCACCCCCATCGCTTGCGAAGAGGGTCTGCGTTTCGCTATCCGTGAGGGTGGTAGAACCGTTGGTTCCGGTGTCGTTTCTTCTATCATCGAGTAATTTACGATCATAGTTTGACGTAACATTTTCGGGGGATGGGATGAGTTTCATCCCATCCCCCTATTTTTATTTTTGAGAATTGGTGAAATTCCATACCGGCAGTAAGCCCCCGGAAGGGGAGAGTCTGCAAACCCGAAATAGGGCCGACAAGGTGAGATTCCTTGACCGACGGTATTATGCTGACGCACGACAGTCCGGATGGGAAAGAATAAAAGAGTCTGCATGCAGACAAATTGTCTTTCCCCCACGTATCAAAGGGGGATTTTTTATGAAAAATAAGATTAAAATGAGCGCAAAGGAAAGAATATTGCGCATGGTGATGATCGCGTTGTTCTGCGCTTTGGCGTTTGCGGTCATGCCGCTTTTCCGTATCAACGTGGTCTTTTTGACCTTTGATATCAAGGACGCCATCATTACGATCGGTGGTCTTTTGTTCGGGCCTTTGGCCGCAGTTGTCATTTCTGCGGTAACGGCTCTGCTTGAATTTGTGACGATCGGAGATACCGGAGTTTACGGACTTCTGATGGATTTCGTGTCCTCGGCTTCATTTGCCGTGGTCGCAGCGTTGATCTATCGCTTCCGCCGTGACCTTATGGGTGCTGTCATTGGTCTTTTGGCCGCGGTTTTCAGTATGACAGCCATCATGCTCTGCATGAATTTGCTGTGCTCATTTAATGGAAGAGTATGAGAGTATCTT
>CAZCRV010000184.1:0-2346 GCA_964501175.1 uncultured Clostridium sp. | reverse complement strand
TCTGCATGAATTTGCTGATCGTGCCGTTGTATACCCCGGGCGTGACCGTAGCAACCGTTGCGGGGATGCTCCCCACCTTAATTTTGCCTTTTAATCTGACCAAGGCGGTGCTCAACGCCGCGCTGGTCATGATCCTTTATAAACCCGTTTCCATTGCGCTGCGCTATGCACGTGTCAAGATCGCGGGCGCGAGTATGGAAATAAAAATTTCCGCAGATAAGAAAACCAACGTGCTGATCACGGTGGCAGGCCTTGCTTTGGTGGCCGCTTCGCTGATTCTGTTCTTTGTCATTTTGGGCGGAGAGGCCGAATGGTTTGTCAATCTGTGGGCGAAATGATCTTGTATTTGGAGTAAAAAATGGAAGAAATCAAACAAGCGCTTGTGGATTTTCTGATGAGCGGCGGCAAGGAGTTGGGTATTGTGCTGTGCTCCATGGTGCCGGTCATTGAGCTGCGTGGCGCGATCCCGCTGGGTTGGTTTACCGATCCGCAAACGCCCTGGTGGCTGACCTATCTGCTGGCGGTGGTGGGAAACATGATCCCCGTGCCGTTTATTTTGCTTCTGATCCGTCAGGTGCTTGATCTGATGGAGAAAATGCCGATCAGGTTCGTGCGTGCGGTAGCCGCATGGATTCGCAGAAAGGCCGAAAAGAATACCGATAAGATTCAACGCTACGGCTTTTGGGGCGTGTGCCTGTTTATTGCCATCCCGCTGCCCATGACAGGCGCGTGGACAGGCTCGTTGGTGGCCGCCACCATTCGCATGAACTTCTGGAAGGCCATGCTCTCGGCGCTGCTTGGCGTCATGCTCGCAGGCGTGATCGTATCCTTGATCTGCTTTGGCGTTGCCAGCGGCATCGAATGGCTGAGTATTTTGATCTGAAAATAAAGAATAGATATATATAAAGAGGGAATTGACATGAAAAAAGTACTGTTTACAAGCGAATCCGTAACCGAGGGACATCCCGATAAAATTTGTGACAAGATCTCCGATGCTGTGCTGGATAGCATGCTGGCGGCAGACCCCATGGCTCGCGTTGCTTGCGAGACCTTTGTCACCACAGGCCTTGTATGCGTCATGGGTGAGATCACCACCTCCGCATACGTGGACATTCAGACCATTGTCAGAGAAACCGTACGCGAGATCGGCTACGACCGCGCAAAGTACGGCTTTGACTGCGACAGCTGTGCCGTGATCAACTCGATCCACGAGCAGAGCCCCGACATCGCGATGGGCGTTGATAAGTCTTTGGAGGCTAAGGCAGGCGTGGACACCGACGGCCTGGACACCGGTGCAGGTGACCAGGGTCTGATGTTCGGCTATGCTTGCAACGAGACCGAGGAGCTCATGCCCCTGCCGATTTCTTTGGCACACAAGATGGCACTTCGTCTGACCGAGGTGCGCAAGAACGGCATGCTGACCTATCTGCGTCCCGACGGAAAGACCCAGGTGACCGTAGAATACCACGACGGCAAGCCCGTTCGCGTGGATGCGCTGGTCATTTCCACCCAGCACAGCCCCGAGGTTGAGGTTGAGCAGATCCGTGCAGATATGATCAAGCACGTCATTGAGCCCATCGTACCCGCAAGCTTGATTGATGCGGACACCAAGATCTACGTCAACCCCACAGGCAGATTCGTCATTGGCGGCCCTGCAGGCGATACCGGTTTGACCGGCAGAAAGATCATCGTAGATACATACGGCGGATATGCACGCCACGGCGGCGGTGCATTCTCGGGCAAGGACCCCACAAAGGTGGACCGTTCCGCATCCTACGCTGCAAGATATATTGCAAAGAACGTAGTTGCTGCAGGACTTGCCGATCAGTGCGAGGTACAGGTTGCTTACGCAATCGGCGTTGCAAAGCCCGTATCTGTCATGATCGATACCTTCGG
The DNA here is from genome assembly GCA_964501175.1 of uncultured Clostridium sp. Taxonomy (GTDB): domain Bacteria; phylum Bacillota; class Clostridia; order Oscillospirales; family CAG-272; genus SVQP01. The sequence continues at coordinate 450 of CAZCRV010000184.1, read as the reverse complement.
TACTGCAAAGGTAGACGAGGAAAAGATCTCCGAGGCGGTGCTGCGTCACGTAGACCTGCGTCCTGCTGCCATTATCAAGCGTTTTGATCTACGCAGACCCATTTATTCTGCTGTTGCAGCATACGGTCACATGGGCAGAGAAGACGTGGACGCTCCTTGGGAGGGAAGAGATCTTGCTCCCGTGCTGGCTGCAGAGCTGCTGGGCTAACCAAAAAATCCCGCCGCGCATATACTGTGCGGGGGTGATGAAATGGATATTTTGTATACCGTGCTTGCGGTGAATGCGTCGCTCTTGTCGGTATTCGGGCTTTGGTGTGCTGTCAAATTCCCGCTGGAGGCGTTTTTCTCGTCGGGGCAGGTGGTGGCGGCCGTGGAGCTCAAGAATGAAAAAGATGCGGAAATGCTTGACGTGCTGTTGCATGAGGCACATTCCGCATTTTTTCGTAAAGG
>CAZCRV010000183.1:0-4220 GCA_964501175.1 uncultured Clostridium sp. | reverse complement strand
CGGAAACCAGCCTTTCTTATCTGGGTATTATTAACCTGGAGGCAGGTAACATCACCTCGGTGGGTACGCTGATTGCAAGAGGCCAGCAGGCGATCATTTCCAATGCGGGCTACGTTGCATTCTTCCCCTGCGCATTCCTGGTGCTCCTGATGCTCAGCTTCAACTTGTTCGGTAACGGTCTGAGAGACGCGTTCAACCCGTCGCTCAGAGGATCGGAGGAGTAAGAGATGAATAAAGAAGTAAAACTGTCAGTAAATAATTTGAAGGTTTCCTTCCGTACAGACGGCGGTAAGGTGCAGGCTGTACGTGATATTTCGTTCGACCTTTATAAGGGCGAAACGCTTGCCATCGTAGGTGAGTCCGGCTCGGGTAAGTCTGTAACCTCCAAGGCAATTATGGGTATTTCCGCAGTCAACGCAATCTACGAGGGCGGCGAGATTCTGTACGACGGTCAGGATCTGATCCGTATTCCCGAGGAAGAAATGCATAAGTTGCGCGGCGACAAGATCGCCATGATCTTCCAGGATCCCCTGTCCTCGCTCAACCCCATCATGCGTATCGGTAAGCAGATCACCGAGGCTATGCTGCTCAAGAACAAGGCAAACCGTAAGGAAGGCCGCGTTTCGTTCAACAAGATGCTGGCGGATCTGTCCGATATGATGAAGAAGGCCATCGCAGATGGCACGGCTACCGGCTTTACCGCATCTGACGTTGATAAGTTTGTCAAGACCTTTGACAGCTTCAACATCCAGTCCATTAAGTTGGAGAACAGCTACGCCGACGCTCGTACGCACACCGAGGAAATGCTCGCGATCATGGAGGACTTCCTCTTCATGACCGAGAAGAGACAGAAGATCGACGTTGTCGGTGACCTCAAGCAGGTTGCCCGCAAGCTCAAGATGATCGACGATAAGTACTTTACCGCAAAGTACACCGATGCACTCCAGGCGCACGCAGTAGCTCTTGACGCTGCAATTCGCGTGGAAAAGGCTAAGGTTTCTCTTGGCGACTCGGTAAAGAAGCTGGTTGGCGCAAACGCCGCACAGAAGGATGCGTCTCCAGAAACTGTTGAAATTATCAAGGCAATCAAGGCAACCGCAGAAGAAATGATTGCGCAGACTCCTTATAACTTCTTCAGAATCGGTTACTATACCTACAAGCATCCCGAGGTGGATCTGAGCCACATGCCTGCAGAAGAGGCAAACGAGATCGCAATCAAGTTCCTGATGGAAGACTTTATGAATTCCTTCATGGCACTGGAAAAGAACGCGGTTCAGTATTCTTTCCGTAAGACGCTGGAAAACAAGAAGGAAGCCATCAAGGCTTTGCAGAACACCATCGATTTCTTCAGGGCAGGCAACTTTACCGCAAACGAGGCTGAGGCAATTTGCAAGAGCATCAATAAGACTGTGCTTGCGGCCATTGATCCTTTGGCGGTGATCAAGGATAACGTTGCTTACACCTTTGGTGGCGCGCTTGAAAGAGAAGTAGAGAAGTACTTCTTCTACATCAAGAACAATCCCAAGGAAGAAGCTCGCTTTGCAAAGCAGACCGCAAAGAGAGAGGCGCTGCTTGCTAAGGGCAAGAAGGTAGACTGGTCGGTTGTTCCTAAGTCGGTCATCGAGCCCGAGACACAGATCGAGACCATCGTGTCCGTTCTTACGCGCGTCATGAACAGATTTAAGGCAGACGTTGAAAATGCAGAAAGCATGGACTTCGACAAGCGCTGCGTTGAGATCGTCGACTATCTGAAGGAAAAGGCTTCTCAGGTTGTTTACAAGCTGACCAAGAGAATTGCAAAGGAAAAGGCGATCAAGCTCATGGAAGAGGTTGGTATTCCCGAGGCGAGAATGCGTTACCGTCAGTATCCGTTCGAATTCTCGGGCGGTATGCGTCAGCGTATCGTTATTGCGATCGCTCTGTCCGCAAACCCCGATATTCTGATTTGTGACGAGCCTACCACCGCGCTGGACGTAACCATCCAGGCGCAGATCCTTGAGCTGATCAACAAGCTCAAGAGAGAGCGTGACCTTTCCATCATCTTTATTACGCACGACCTTGGTGTCGTTGCAAATATGGCAGACAGAATTGCCGTTATGTATGCAGGTAAGATCGTAGAGTACGGTACCTCCGAGGAAGTATTCTATAATCCTCAGCATCCCTACACCTGGGCGTTGCTGGCTTCCATGCCCGACCTGGATACCAACGAAAAGCTGGATGCTATCCCCGGTACGCCCCCGAACATGATCTATCCTCCCGTTGGAGATGCATTTGCGGAAAGAAACAAGTACGCAATGGAGATCGACTTCGAAATGCAGCCGCCCATGTATCAGGTTTCTCCCACGCACTATGCGGCTACCTGGCTGCTCCATCCCAATGCTCCCAAGGTAGAGATGCCCAAGATCATCACCGAACGTATCAAGCGAATGAAAGAAAGAGGAGGCAATTATGGAGAATCATAACGAAGTATTGTTAAAAGTAGACCATCTTTGCCAGTATTTCCGCCTGGGACGTAAGGACCTCAAGGCAGTTGACGACGTCAGCTTTGAGATCAGAAAGGGCGAGACCTTTGGTCTTGTTGGCGAGTCGGGATGCGGCAAGACCACAACCGGTCGTTCCATCATTAAGCTTTACGACATTACCTCCGGTAACGTGTACTTCAAGGGTCAGAGAATCGGCGCAGGTACTCGTTCCTATAAGGACGCGATCAAGAACGCCAAGGCTGACGCAAAGAAGAAGATCGAGGCGCTCAAGGCTGACAAGGGCGCTAATCCCGCAACCGTTCAGGCCGAAATTGCGAAGATCAAGGCAGAGACCGCAGAGGTTATTTCCAAGAATAAGGCACTGATCCGCGATGCAAAGTATGACCACAAGGAAGTTGACAAGCAGTATGCTGCCTCCTTGGTCAAGGCTTTGGACGCAGAATTTGCTGAAAAGTTCGCAGCTGCAAAGGGCGACGCTGAGCAGACCAAGGCGCTCAAGAGAGAGTACAAGAACAGACGCCGCGTTGCAAAGAAGAGCAAGTATATCACCCAGATCCAGATGATCTTCCAGGACCCCATCGCGTCGCTTGACCCCCGTATGACGGTTCGTGATATCATCGCAGAGGGTATGATCATCAACGGTATTACCGATAAGGAATACATCAACCAGAAGGTTTATGAGATTCTGGAAACGGTAGGCCTTGTGCGCGAGCACGCAGACCGTTATCCTCACGAGTTCTCGGGCGGCCAGCGTCAGAGAATCGGTATTGCAAGAAGCGTTGTTATGCAGCCTGAAATGATCATTGCGGACGAGCCCGTTTCCGCGCTCGACGTATCCATTCAGGCGCAGGTTATCAACCTGCTCAACGACCTGCGTGAAAGCCAGGGCCTGACCATTCTGTTCATTGCGCACGACCTTTCTGTCGTCAAGTATTTCTCGGACAGAATCGGCGTTATGTACTTTGGTAAGATGGTAGAGCTTGCCGATTCGGATGAGCTGTTCAAGTATCCCTTGCATCCTTATACCAAGTCGCTTTTGTCGGCAATTCCGCTGCCCGACCCGGTATATGAGAAGCTGCGTACGAGAATTACCTACAATCCCATTGCTGAGCATGATTACTCGGTTGATACTCCTTCCTTCCGCGAGATCCGTCCCGGACACTTCGTTTACTGTAACGATGCGGAAGAGGCGAAGTATAAGGCCATCGTAAACGGCGAAGCGGAAGGCTAAGATACAGTGAAACAGGAAAATAAGCGTTTACTTGTCAAGTTTTTGATCTGCTTTGGCGTTGCCGCAGCGATCACGTTTGCCGTGTTTTGGATCAAGGGCTTCTTTACGGATAACCTTTCGACCAATCTCATGGTTTTGGCAGACGGATTCTTCGTCTCGGGCATTCTGATCACCATGTTTGCGGGTATGATTTTTATCAGCAGCCAGGGTGCGCTGATCGGTATCGGATTTATCGTCCGAAACTTCGTATTGGCATGGATCATCCCGGGAGGCAGAAGAAAGCAGGAGATGTATGCGGATTATCGCGAGCGCAAAATGAATGAGCTCAAAAAGCCCACGGATGCTTGCGTTTTGATTACAGGTCTGATTTTCCTCGCTGTCGGTATCATCTTCAATGTAATCTGGTACGTGAAATTCTACAACGTTGTATAACTACAAAACTCCCTTGCCTTTAGCGTGATGCTCTTAACGGAGCATTCACGCTAAACGATGTTTGCCCTTGCGGG
>CAZCRV010000182.1:0-4228 GCA_964501175.1 uncultured Clostridium sp. | reverse complement strand
GCCACGACCTGACCGCCGTGCACGCCCGCACCCGGGCCGATATCGATGATATAGTCGGACTCGTGCATAGTCTCCTCGTCGTGCTCGACTACGATGACCGTATTGCCAAGGTCGCGCAGCGTTTTGAGCGTGGCGATCAGCTTGGAGTTGTCGCGCGAGTGCAGGCCGATGCTGGGCTCGTCCAGAATATACAGCACGCCGGTCAAGGCAGAGCCGATCTGCGTTGCCAATCGGATGCGCTGTGCCTCACCACCCGAAAGCGTGCCCGCCTTACGCCCCAGCGTCAGATATCCGAGTCCCACACTGACAAGGAAGCCGAGTCGCGCGCGGATCTCCTTAAGGATCTCTCTCGAAATGACCGCGTCGCCACCAGAAAACTGTAAATTCTCAATAAATTCAAGCGCATTTTCCACCGACATGGCGCAGAAATCGTGGATGTTGAGTCCGCCCACCGTGACGCCCAGCACCACGGGAGAAAGACGCTTGCCGCCGCACACGGGGCAATCTGCCTCCTGCACGAACTGCGTGTAATATTCCTTGCCGAACATACCGCCGTTCTTCATGCGGCTCTCGACCATCTCCAGAATGCCGTGGAAGGTGGTGGTCTGCTCGTGCGCCTGACCGCCGAAATGACGCTTGATACGATAGACGCGGTCACCCGTACCGTGCAGCAGCGCGTCAAGTGCCTCGGGGCTGTACTCACGAATGGGCATATCCAGATCAAATCCCGCAATCTCACCAACCGCGGCAAACAGTGGGCCGTTCCAGCTGTCCTCTTCCAAGGTCTTAAATCCGTTGACCGCGATCGCGCCGCCGCGCAACGAAAGTCGCTTGTCAGGGATCACCTTGGCGGCAGATACGGTCTGCATTTCGCCAAGGCCTGCGCATACGGGACACGCGCCCGTGGGATTGTTGAAGGAAAACATGCGGGGCTCCAGCTCACCGATCGAAATGCCGTGCTCCTCGCAGGCATAGCTTTGCGAGAACGAAAGCTCGATCGGCTTCCCCTCACCGCGCGGCACGGTCACGATCAAAAGGTGTCCTTCGGCCAGGCCCAGCGCGGTCTCCACCGAGTCGCCAAGGCGGGAGCGCACGCCTTCCTTAAGGGCAAGTCTGTCCACCACAACCTCGATATCGTGCTTTTTATTCTTGTCCAGCGAAATATCCTCGCCAAGGTCGTAAAGGCTGCCGTCGATGCGCACACGGGCGTAACCGCTCTTTTTGGCATCGGCCAGCACCTTTTCGTGCATGCCCTTTTGCGCGCGTACCACGGGTGCCAGCACCAAAAAGCGCTCGCCCTCGGGCAGCTCGCAGATTTTATCAATAATGGTGTCGGTGCTCTGCCGTCTGATCTCCTTGCCGCAGATCGGGCAATGCGGAATACCCACGCGTGCGTAAAGCAGACGCAGGTAGTCGTAGATCTCGGTCACCGTACCCACGGTGGAACGCGGGTTTTTGGAGGTGGTTTTCTGGTCGATCGAAATGGAGGGGCTCAGGCCGTCGATGGTGTCCACGTCTGGCTTATCCATCTGCCCCAGAAACATACGTGCATACGAGGACAGCGACTCGACAAAGCGACGGTGTCCTTCCGCATACACGGTATCAAAGGCAAGGGAGGATTTTCCCGAGCCCGAAAGGCCTGTCAGTATGACAAGCTGATCTCGCGGGATTTCCACGTCAATGTTTTTAAGATTATTGACGCGCGCTCCGCGAATCACGATTTTTTGAAGCTTCATGTGTTACTCTCTTTATTCCTTGATGTGATCGCATGCGCCGACACCCAGGTCACTGCGCAGGCGTTCGATTTGCTTTTGTGTGATATAGGAGGTGGATCTGATCCTTTTCTTGCCGTTTTTCATGTAAAAGGCAAGGCAGATCTCCTTGTATTTGGTCTGATCCTCCGTGATGCGATTCCCCTTTTTATCACAAGGGAAAATGCCCATCAGATCCTGCAGTTCGAAGTGGATGGTCGTGCCCTGCTCGTCCTTGCCCGCAACCACCACGCCGTCCGCGCTGACGCTGACCGCTTCAAGAGCCAGCACGCCAGCCTCGTACGCGGTATACAGCGTAAACAAGCCAAAAAACGGCAGCAGAATATAGCCGATGAAATTGTCGAACAAGCCCAGCGCATACGCGCCGCACAAAAGAACCAGCTCACCGACAAGGATCAGCAGCGTCCAGAGAAGATATTTGCCGTTGACCAGCGGAATGCGCCTCTTTTTATTTTGTTTCATTCTTGTCCCCTCCTTGAATCTTCTTGATCTGATCGCGCAGATACGCCGCCTTTTCAAATTCCAGCTTGGCGGCCGCCTGACGCATCTCGGTCGTCAGCTCGGCGATCAGCTTATCCTTTTGCTTTGCAGGCATTTTGCCCTTGGCAGCCTGCTCGGCCTTTGCACCCTGCTTGCCGCCCGTGGGAGACGCCATGTCAATGACGTCGCGGATGTCCTTGACAACCGTGCGCGGCACGATACCGTTGGCGCGGTTGTATGCGTCCTGCTTTGCGCGGCGGCGCGCTGTCTCGGTAATGGCTCTTTGCATCGAGCCCGTGACGGTATCACCGTACATAATGACCTTGCCCGACGCGTTACGCGCGGCACGGCCGATGGTCTGGATCAGCGAGGTCTCGCCGCGAAGGAAGCCTTCCTTGTCGGCATCCAGAATGGCCACCAGCGACACCTCGGGCAAGTCAAGACCCTCACGCAGAAGGTTGATGCCCACCAGCACGTCAAACACGCCCATACGAAGGTCGCGGATGATCTCCATGCGCTCCATGGTCTCCACGTTGAAGTGGATATATCTCACGCGCACGCCGTTCTGCTCCAGGTAGTCGGTCAGATCCTCCGCCATTTTCTTGGTCAAGGTTGTCACCAGCACGCGTTCGCTCTTAGTAACTCGCTCTCGGATCTCGCCAAGCAAATCGTCCACCTGGCCTTCGATCGGGCGCACCTCAACCTCGGGGTCAAGCAGGCCCGTGGGGCGGATCAACTGCTCTGCCACCTGCTCGGTATGCTCCTTTTCAAAGGGCCCGGGCGTGGCGCTGACAAAGACAGCCTGGTTGATTTTATCCTCAAATTCCTCGAAATACAGAGGGCGATTGTCGTACGCAGAGGGCAAACGGAAGCCGAAATCCACCAAGTTTTTCTTTCTTGCGGTATCACCACCGCTCATACCGCGCACCTGCGGTACAGCCACGTGCGATTCGTCAATGAACAGGATATAGTCGTCCGGGAAATAATCCAGCAGCGTATAGGGGGTCGAGCCGGGTTCTCTGCCCGCCAGCACGCGGGAATAGTTTTCCACGCCCGAGCAAAAGCCCACCTCGCGCAGCATTTCCAGGTCATACTTGGTACGCTCGGTGATGCGCTGCGCCTCAATCAGCTTACCCTCGGATTCAAACCACGCTGCCCTGTCCACCATCTCGTGGCGGATCTCCTCAAGCGCAGCATCGCGCTTTTCGTCCGACACGGCATAGTGCGTCGCCGGGAAAATGACCGCATAGGAAAGCAGGCGCACAAGCTCGCCCGTCACGGGATTGATGACCGAGATGCGGTCGATCTCATCGTCGAAAAACTCAATGCGCAAAAGCTTGTCCGATACGTTTGCGGTCATGATCTCGACGGTATCCCCGCGCACGCGGAAGCTGTTACGCACGGGATTTAAGTCGTTGCGCGAGTAGCTGATGGCCACAAGGCGGCGTATCAGCTCGTCGCGATCCATCAGCATGCCGGGGCGCAGGGAGACCTGCAGGGTCTGATATTCCACGGGGTCGCCCAGCGTATAGATGCAGGAGACAGACGCCACGATAATGACGTCACGGCGCTCAAAAAGCGAGGAGGTGGCGCTGTGTCGCAGACGGTAGATCTCGTCGTTGACCAGTGCATCTTTCTCAATATACATATCCTTGCCCGGGATATAGGCCTCGGGCTGGTAATAATCGTAGTACGACACGAAAAATTCCACCGCGTTCTCGGGGAAAAATTCACGCATTTCGGAGCAGACCTGCGCCGCAAGCGTCTTGTTGGGCTCAAGAATCAGCACGGGGCGGTTGCATTTTTCAATGATGTTTGCCATGGTGAAGGTCTTCCCCGAGCCGGTGACACCAAGCAGCGTCTGATAACGCGCACCGTTTTCAAGGCCCGCAACCAGCTGCGAGATGGCCTGCGGCTGATCGCCCATGGGCTCAAACGGGCTGACCAGCTTGAATTTGTCCATACTGCTCCCTCCT
>CAZCRV010000181.1:0-4235 GCA_964501175.1 uncultured Clostridium sp. | reverse complement strand
GCAGGGGGCGGGGCTGTAATCATGGTTGGTGCGGTTTCCGAGGCTGAATTGACGGAAAAGATGCTGCGCCTGGAGGATGCACTGAACGCAACAAAGGCTGCTGTTGAGGAAGGCATCGTTGCAGGCGGCGGTACTGCTTACCTCAACGTCATTCCCGCAGTTCAGAAGCTGCTGGATACCACCGAGGGCGACGAGCGCACCGGTGTTCGCATCGTGCTCAGGGCGCTTGAAGAGCCCGTACGTCAGATCGCTGCAAACGCAGGCTTTGACGGCGGCGTGATTGTCAACAGCATCATCTCCTCCGGTAAGGTTGGCTATGGCTTTGACGCTTACAACGAGGAGTACGTTGACATGATGGCAACCGGTATCGTTGACCCCACCAAGGTAACAAGAAGCGCGTTGCAGAACGCAGCATCCATCGCATCCGTTATCCTGACCACCGAGAGCGTGGTTGCAGATAAGCCCGAGCCCGTCGCTCCCGCTGCTGCACCTGCTGCAGGCGGCATGGGCGGAATGTATTGATAAAAAAGGAACGAAAGCAGTCGCTTTCGTTCCTTTTTTATCAACTATATTCGCCTTCGGCGAGTGATATTGCTTACGCAGTGGTATTCGGCTACGCCGAGTGTTATTCGCTTCGCGAGTTATGAGAGGCGAATATAATATCACTCCGCTGCAAGCGGAATATCACTCTGCCAATGGCAGAATATCACTGCGGCGAAGCCGCAATATCACTCAACCGAGAAGCATTTTATAAGTCTTGCGGGCATATATTGTACTATTACGCCGCAAGGGGGGCTTTTGCTTTGTTCAACGTGCTTTCGCTGTTTACCTACTTTTTTCACGTCATCTTAGGGATCGGAACACCGCAGCAATTCCCTCCCCCTTTGTCTGCCGAGCAGGAGCACGAGGCGTTTTTGACTATGGCAAACGCCAAGGGGCAAGCGGCAGAGGACGCGCGCCAGCTGCTCATCTTACATAATCTGCGCCTGGTGTCGCACATCGTACGCAAGTATTATTCGTCAAACAAGAACCAGGAGGATCTGATCTCAATCGGCTCGATCGGACTTTGCAAGGCGGTGGATACCTTCAACGTGGGCAACGGCACCAAGTTTGCCACCTATGCTGCCAAGTGCATTCAGAATGAGATACTGATGCACTTCCGCTCGGGCAAAAAGCTTTCCTGCGAGATCTCGATCAACGAGACCATTGACGTGGACAGAGACGGCAATCCCTTGACCTATATTGACGTGATCTCCACCGAGGACAACATGGCTGAACTGCTTGACCGTGAGATGCAGAGCACGCGCGCTTTGCGTTACGTCAACACGCTGCTGGACGACCGCGAGCGGCAAATCATCGTGCTGCGCTACGGGCTTGCGGGCAAAGAACCCATGACGCAACGGGAAATCGCGCTGCAATTGGGAATTTCGAGGTCGTACGTGTCAAGGATAGAAAAGAGTGCGCTGGAGAAATTAAGAAAGGCGTTTGGTGAATAAATACAAGGACCGTCGAGGACGCCGGTCCCTACAAAAATTCATTTGCGCCTGGCATGTCGTCCCGCATCAGCATCATGTCGGGACCGGCGTCCTCGACGGTCCTTTTGTTTATTTCTTCTTTTATTTCTTCGGCTTTGACGAAAAGCACAAGGTGACGATATATCCGAACACCAAAGCGGCCGCCGTGCCGCCTGCGGCAGCCTTGAGACCGCCTGTCAGAGCACCAAGCAATCCTTGCTCGTCCACCGCCTCGCGCACGCCCTTAGAGATCAGATAACCAAAGCCGGTAAGAGGGGTTGTCGCCCCTGCGCCCGCAAACTTGATCAGCGGCTCGTAAAGGCCGACAGCACCCAAAATCACGCCTGCGACCACGTAAAGCACCAAAATTCTTGCGGGAGTCATTCGCGTCAGATCGATCAACAGCTGCGCAATCACGCAAAGCGCGCCGCCGACCACGAATGCCCAAATATAATCCCAAATCCAATCCATATCAATTCCCCTTCCTGATTCTGACCAAATGCCCGATAGCGGGGATGCTTTGCCCCTGCTTGAGCGCGTCGGGGCTCATCATAGCGCCCGTACCGATCAGCAGCATATCCTTGATCTCACCGCGCGCCAGCTTGGGCAGAAAATACGCTGCCGTGACCACACCCGAGCAGCCACAGCCCGAGCCGCCCGCGTGGGTGTCCTGCGTGTGACGCGAATAGATCATGGTGCCGCAATCGGTATGCATGGGGGCTGTCTCAATGCCGTCGGCATACAGAAGATCATGAAAAATGGCACTCCCTTCCCAACCGAGGTCACCCGTGACGATGGCGTCAAAATCCTCGGGATTTGTACCGCTTGCCTCAAAATACCGCTCCAGCGTATCCACGGCGGCAGGTGCCATGGCAGCGCCCATATTGGCAGAGTCGCGAATGCCCATTTCTAAAGGAATCCCGGGCATGGCTTGTACGACACGCACGCCGTCGCCACCCGATTCCCTGCCGCTGCCGAGAATAAAGGCGGACGAGCCCGTCACCGTCCATTGGGCGGTGGGCGTGCGCTGTGCGCCGTACTCCAAGGGCGTGCGATACTGTCGCTCTGCGGACGAGTTGTGCGAGGAGGTCACGGCCGCGGCGTGTCGTACAAAGCCCGCGCTGACCAGCGCAGAGCCGAGCAAAAGCCCGAGTGCTGCCGTGGAGCAAGCACCGTACAGCCCGAAATACGGCACGCCGTAGTCCAAAAGCCCGTACGCCGAGCCAATGCATTGGTTGAGCAAATCCCCCGCCAGAATAGCATCAAGGCTGTTTTGATCTCTGCCCCACTTATTCAGCGCGACACCAAGCGCGCGTCGCTGCATCTCGCTCTCTGCCTTCTCCCAGGTTTTCTGACCGAATTTATCGTCCGCGTCGTGCATGTCAAATAAGTTACCAAGCGGGCCTTCGCGCTCCTTGCAGCCCACCACGCTGCCCGCGCACAGAATGGCGGCATCCAGTTCAAATAATCCCTTTTTCATAAAATCACCCCAAAATTACATACTAACAGTATTATTTTCACTCCCTCTTGCAATATGCCCGAAAATGTGTTACAATGGTGATGGAAATATCTGAAGAATACAGAATTTATTGGAGGTTTTTATGCTTTCAACACATACAGAGCAATATCATATCAAGGCGAGCGCCGGTCAGACGGGCGGCTATTGCATCCTCCCCGGTGACCCCGGCAGATGCGAAAAGATCGCGCAATATTTTGACAATCCAAGACATTTGGTGACCAACAGAGAATATAACATTTGGGTAGGCGAGCTTTGCGGCGTTCCCGTCAGCGTTTGCTCCACGGGCATCGGCGGCCCTTCTGCGGCCATTGCCATGGAGGAGTTGGTGGCTTGCGGCACGCACACCTTTATCCGCGTGGGCACTTGCGGCGGCATCAATCTCAAGGTGCAGGCGGGTGACGTGGTCATCGCCACGGGCGCTGTGCGCCAGGACGGCACTTCTCGCGAGTATGCGCCCATCGAGTTCCCTGCCGTATCCGACCCCGAGGTGCTGATCGCGCTGATGCAAGCAGCGGATGCGCAGAGTCTGCGCTCGCACGCAGGCGTGGTACAGGCCAAGGATTCGTTCTACGGCCAGCATTCGCCGAACAGAATGCCGATCGCGGGCGAGCTGAATGCAAAATGGGAAGCCTGGAAGCGACTGGGCGTGCTGGCAAGTGAGATGGAATCGGGCGCACTGTTTACGGTAGCGGCGTCTTTGGGCGTCAGAGCGGGCGCATGCTTCTCTGTGGTCTGGAACCAGGAGAGAGCAAATCTTGGCATGGATAGCGAGGATGAATCTGCCGAGCAGCACGACACGGACAGAGCCATCCGCACAGCCATCGAGGCGCTCAAACTCCTCATCTCAAAGGACGCGCAATAAATTCGGACGAGCCAACTCATGAAAGTTTTTGATCGACCTTTTTACAAAAAGGTCGCAGGTCGAGGGCGGCGCCCTCGTCGCGCCCGCAGGCGCGAAACACCTAAATCGCCGTTCTTTTTGGTTCTTTTTCTTGCGGCTACATAGCCAAGAAAAAGAACGGAGAAAGTTTACTCAGCGCATAAGAACAAGGGAGTTACCTTTGATAGGTAGCTCCCTTTTTTGTTTATGTGAGAAAACCGTTTCCGTTCTTTTCTTTGACACCGCTGGCGCAAAGAAAAGAACCAAAAGAAACGCCGAGTCATTTCGCTCGTTGCGACGAGCGACCAAGGGCGCTGCCCTT
>CAZCRV010000180.1:0-4264 GCA_964501175.1 uncultured Clostridium sp. | reverse complement strand
ATTTCATGTAAGGAGATATTATCATGAAGAGAATTCAGACCATCCAGACCCGTGACCTCGCTAAGAGCGTAAACAACGGTGGTTGTGGCGAGTGCCAGACCTCCTGTCAGTCCGCTTGCAAGACCTCTTGCGGCGTTGCAAATCAGGAATGCGAGTCTAACAAGGACTAAGATACGTAGTCCATGAACGGGGCTGGGGCGAAATGCCCAAGCCCCGTTGCTTTATGAAAGGGAAAAAACATGATACATCAGTACAAATTAAACGGATATAACATCGTATTGGATATATACAGCGGCTCGGTGCACTGTGTGGACGAGGTCGCTTACGACATGATCGCCATGTACGAGCAGCATGACAAGCAGACCATCGTGGACGCGATGCTTGCAAAGTACGCAGGCCGCGAGGACGTGACTGCAGAGGAGCTTAGTGAGTGCTACGACGATATCACGGCACTTGCCGAGCAGGGAAAACTGTTCGCGCCCGACGTATATCGTGACAAGGCGTTTGATTTCAAGAACAGAAACACGGTGGTCAAGGCACTTTGCCTGCACGTGGCGCACACCTGTAACCTCAATTGCGAATATTGCTTTGCCGCGCAGGGCAAATATCATGGGGAGAGAGCTGTCATGTCCCTGGAGGTTGGCAAGGCTGCGATCGATTTTCTGATCAAGCATTCCGGCACGCGCCGCAACCTTGAGGTTGACTTTTTCGGCGGCGAGCCGCTGATGAACTTTGACGTGGTCAAGGACGTCGTGGCATATGCGCGCGGCATCGAAAAGGAGCACGGAAAGAACTTCCGCTTCACGCTGACCACCAACGGTGTGCTTGTTGACGACGAGGTGATCGAGTGGGCCAACCGCGAGTGCCACAACGTGGTGCTTTCGCTGGACGGCAGAGAAGAGGTGCACGACAGACTGCGCAAGACGGTCAACGGCAAGGGAAGCTACGCGACTATCGTGCCCAAGTTCCAACACTTCGTGGAAAAGCGCGAGGGCAAGGGCTACTACCTGCGCGGTACGTATACGCACAACAACCCCGATTTCACCAACGATATCTTCCATATGCTGGACCTGGGCTTTGACCAGCTGTCCATGGAGCCCGTGGTCTGTGCACCCGAGGATCCTTACGCGCTGACGGGGGAGGATCTGCCCGTGCTGTTTGAGCAGTACGAAATTCTCGCAAAGGCGCAGATCGATCGCCGTCGCGAGGGCAGACCCTTTACCTTTTATCATTACATGCTCAACCTTGAGCACGGTCCCTGCGTCTACAAGCGCATCAGCGGCTGCGGCTCGGGCACCGAATATATGGCAGTCACCCCCTGGGGCGACCTGTATCCCTGCCACCAGTTCGTGGGTGAGGAGGAGTACAAGCTGGGCGACCTCTGGACCGGCGTGACCAACACCGACTTGCGCGACGAGTTCAAGCTGTGCAACGCGTACGCAAGACCCGATTGTGCCGATTGCTGGGCAAGAATGTATTGCTCTGGCGGCTGCGCTGCCAACGCTTACCATGCAACAGGCTCGATCACGGGCGTGTATGAGTATGGCTGCAAGCTGTTCCGCAAGAGAATGGAATGTGCCATTATGGTTAAGGTTGCCGAATATCAGGATGGCATTGCCGCCCCCGAGAGCGATTGCTCGGATTGCGGCTCGTGCGAGGAATAAAATCGCTCGCAGATGCCGATTTCAATCGCCTATGAAGGAATGAATTATGGCATTTTCGAATAAAACCCTACAAACCTTAGAATTTGATAAGGTCTGCGCCATGCTGGCTGAGCACGCCCACACCGATGGTGCGCGCGCCATGGCGGCAAGGCTTTCTCCCTCGGACGACCCCGAGGAGATTCTGCGCAGGCAGAGAAGAACCACCGATGCAAAAAGACTTTTGGACGTCAAGGGCACGCCCTCGTTCGGGTACGTGCGTGACGTGGGCGAGATCTGCGAGCGCGCCGATAAGGGCGCGGTGCTCGCACCGCGTGAGCTGCTTGACGTTGCCAATGTGCTGCGCACCTCGCGCTTGTTGGTGGACTATTGTCACGGAAATCATATCTTTGATACCGTGCTGGACGAGATCTTTGATCGCCTGACCCCCGACAGACACTTGGAAGAGCGAATTACGCGCGCCATCGTGGCCGAGGATCTGATTGCGGACGAGGCATCGCCCGCATTGGCCGATATCCGCCGCAAGATCCGCGCGACTAACAGCCGCATCAAGGATACCTTGCAAAAGTACGTGCAGGGCGGCACGCATGCAAAGTACTTGCAGGAAAATATCGTCACCAGCCGTAACGGCAGATACGTTATCCCGGTCAAAACCGAATATAAAAACGAGGTCAAGGGCTTAGTGCACGATACCTCGTCCTCGGGCGCGACGCTGTTTATCGAGCCCATGGCGGTGGTCGAGGCCAACAACGAGCTGCGCGTGCTGCAATCCAAGGAGCAGCATGAGATTGAGCGCATCTTGGCCGAGCTTTCTGAGGCGGTCAGCAACGCTACGGGCATTCTGACGCTAAATTATTATAATATAGTCACTCTTTCGTTTTGCTTTGCCTGCGCCGAGCTGTCCGCTGCCATGAATGCAGCCGCGCCCGCGCTGTCCGAGGACGGAACGTATCGACTGGTGCGCGCGCGTCACCCGCTGATCGACCGAGACCGTGTCGTGCCTATCAACGTAAGCCTTGGCGGTGAGTGCGGGTACGATACCGTGATCATTACCGGTCCAAACACGGGCGGTAAAACGGTTACGCTCAAAACGCTTGGCCTGTTTGCGCTCATGGCGCAGTCGGGTCTGCATATTCCCGCAGATCAGGAGTCTGTCGTGCCGGTTTTGAAGTCAGTGCTGGTAGACCTTGGCGACGAGCAGAGCATTGAGCAATCGCTCTCCACCTTCTCGTCTCATATGGTCAATATCGTTGAGATCATGAAGCAGGTGGGCAAGGACACGCTGGTGCTGTTTGACGAGCTTGGCGTGGGTACAGACCCCGTCGAGGGCGCGGCGCTTGCCGTTTCCGTCATCGAATCGGTGCGTGCTGCAGGTGCACTTTGCGCCGCTACCACCCACTACGCGGAGCTCAAGGCCTTCGCGCTCAATACCCCCGGCGTGCGTAACGCATCCTGCGAGTTTGACGTGGAAACCCTGCGACCGACCTATAAGCTGATCATCGGTACGCCCGGTAAATCCAATGCGTTTGCCATTTCCGAAAAGCTTGGGCTCTCCGCCGAGATTATCGGCAGGGCACAGGAGCTGATCAGCGCCGATAACCGCCACTTTGAGGACGTCATCGGTCAGTTAGAGCAAAGCCGCATGGAAATGGAGCGGCACCGTGAGGAGACTGCCAAGCTGCGCGCGGAATATGAGCAGTTCAAGCGACAGTCCGAGCAAAAGATTGCTGAACAGGTCAAAAAGGCCGAAAAAGAGCTGGAGGCCGCCAGAGTCAAGGCCAATTCCATGGTGCAGAGCGCCAAGGCTTCGTATGATTTCATTCTGGAGCAAATGGAAAAGGTGCGCAAGTCCAAGGATAGTGCTAAGATGGGCGAGGAGATGGATGCTGCCAAGCGTGCCGTTCGCGAGCATCTGCGACAAAACGGCGACAAATTCGACCCGGTGCAAAAGCCGGACGAGGACGAAAAGTCTTACGTGCTGCCCAGAGCCTTGCGTAAGGGCGACGAGGTCATCATTCGCTCGCTGGGTACCAAGGGCGTGCTGGTTGATGCACCCGATAAGAGCGGTAACGCACAGGTCAAGGCGGGCATTCTGACTACCAGAGTTAATATCAAGGATCTGAGGCTTGTTGAGGAAAAGGCGTCGCTGATCAAGGACGGCAAGAAAGCGAAGGTGTCGACCTACAGCGTGCAAAAGAATCACGACTTCAAGGATGAGATCGATTTGCGTGGCATGAACGGCGAGGAAGCCTGGTTTGCCGTGGATAAATATCTGGACAGCGCGATTCTGTACGGATTCCGCACAGTTCGCCTGATCCACGGAAAGGGAACGGGTGCTTTACGTCAGGCAATGCAGAACTTCTTGCGTACCGATAAGAGAGTCGCATCCTTCCGCCGCGGACAGTACGGCGAGGGCGATAGCGGTGTCACGGTTGTCGAGCTCAAGTAAACTTATTATAGAATGAAAGTTTTTGATCGACCTTTTTTCAAAAAGGTCGTGGGGTCTTGGGGCAACGCCCCAAGTCGCGCCCGCAGGCGCGAAATTCTTAACACGCCGTTTAATTTGCGCAGCAAATATGTTCTTCTTTGCGGCTTCTTGCTCA
>CAZCRV010000179.1:0-4295 GCA_964501175.1 uncultured Clostridium sp. | reverse complement strand
TTCTTCTCCTTCTCTTCTCCGCCTTGTGCGTCACGTGCACGTAGCGTTGCATGCACGACACGTATTCCTCGTGCAAGCGCGTATTCTTGCCGCCAAAGCGAGAAAGCAGCTCTCTGCCGCTTACCCAGCAGACCTGCTCCACCTCTTCCTGTTGCAGCACCATATCTTCAATTTCAGCCTCGGTATACACAAGATAAATATCCACGATCTTGTGTCCGTTATAGGTGCGGACACAATTGCGGATCTGACCGTCGGCAATCTCCAGGCCCAGCTCCTCGCGCACCTCGCGACGCATGCCGGTCTCGCTGTCTTCGCCTGCCTGCACCACACCCATGGTCATGCACCAGGCTCCCGGCAGCACGCGTTTGGTCACGGAACGCTTCTGAATCAGAAAGCCGTGATCTCTGTGATAAATAAAGGCATGGATGACCATGGTATACTCGTCATCTCCAAGCCGATAACGGCGGCCTCGCTCAACCAGCTTGCCTGTTCTCTCTCCGTCGTGCGTATAAACGTCCAGCATTTCCATAATAAAGTCCTTCTTTCTCCGCAGCTCCCAATCGCGACACGAGGCGACGTGGTGCCTTGGGTACGGCTCCCGTTCTCTGGGTGGAAACGGTGCCTTTATCAGGTAAAAACAAAACAAACGGGCAGACTCCGCCTAAATCGCGTAGAGTCTGCCCGTTTATCATCAATGTCGCAAGAATTACTTTCTTACAGCTTCCAGTCTCTTCTTGAACTTGTCAACACGACCGCCGGCATCAACGAACTTCTGCTTACCGGTGAAGAAAGGATGGCACTTGGAGCAAATTTCAACTCTCATCTCGCTGCCCTTGGTGGAACGAGTAACAACAGTTTCGCCGCAAGCGCACTTAACGACACACTCTACGTAATTGGGATGAATTCCGCTTTTCATTTTTTTATACCTCGCATAAATTTTCTCGATGTTCTTTGACATCGGATTCACAAGCGGAGATATTATATCATAAATTATTCCCCTTGTCAAGGACTTTTTGAATTTTTCAAAGTTTTTTTCAAAAAAATAAAAATAAAAATAAAATGTCCACCGAATACTCTCACAATGTACTGATAGATCCTTGACTTTTTTGTCAAAATGTATTACAATGAGTCATTAAGTTTTGGGAGGAATATATCCATGGATGTTCAGTATTTTGCCGATGAATTAACGGTAAAAAAAGCAAAATCAGTCCGTGCATTTTCAATAATCACCCTCGTACTGGTGGGTGCATACCTCCTTGAGGGGCTTTATGCTTTTCTGTTTGCGCTCATCCCCATTCCGATCCTCGGTTTTGTGATTTTCCTGGTGCTTTCGTTTATCGAATTTGCACTTCTGGCTGCTGCCGTCATCTTCGGAATTGCTGCACTGGTTCCCCTTTGCTGCGGTACAATGGGGAGATTTTCTGTTCTTTGTCCGAAACATTTTCAATATTTCTCAAAACAAGCGAAACCTTTTTGAAAAAAATCCGTCTTAAAAGGTAAGGAACAATCAGGAGGTTATGATGAAACGAATTCTTCCCTTTGTACTGCTTGCGCTGTTGCTGACCGCTTCTTTGGCGGGATGCGCACGGACGACTCAGATCGAAGATCTTTCCCGCACGTCTTATATTGAGGTGCGCGCGTTTTCAAACACCGATCAGTCCTATACCGATTACGTGATATCGGACTACCGCGAGGTGGACGAGGTCTGCGCGACGCTGCAATCGCTGACGCTCCAAAGGGTGAAGATCACCGAACCGCTTGGTCGTGCGTATCAGCTGACCTTTTTCGATCACGCGCACATAAAAATCAACGTCATCTCGGTCGTTTTCGGAAACTACGTAGACTATAACGGAAATCTGCATAAGATCACAAGCGATAGTGACGTGGTCGCATATCTGGAGCGCACCGTATCAACGCTGACTCCCGTCATCCATGAAGGAGGTACACCGTGAAAAAGGTTCTTGCATTATCCGCCGCTTTATTGGCTCTTGCGCTGGAAATTATGCCGTACGGCGCGGTTTGTAATTTTGCAACCCCGCCCGGTGAGCCGCCTCTGCGGCTGACCTATTCCTATTTTTCGCTCATTCCGTTCGGATATGCCAATTTCGCGCCCTTTATCGTGGCAATATTAACCTGTGCTCTGACGGTGCTGCTGTTTGTTTACTTTTTTATCGGGCCGCGCGTGCGTATTCCGGTGCTGATCGTCTCGGCTGTTGCTGCCCTGCTCTCGTTGGCACCGCTGCTTTTGGGAGTATCATATTATTCACTTGTCGGGCTGATGATCACGATTTGCCTGATCATCGCAACCGTGCTTGTGTTGTTGGATAAGAAAATTATGGAATAACAAAAAGAAAAGCCCGATGGGGCTTAGAAATTAGCGGAGAAATTCTCGCAAAACAAGGACTGTATCTCATGGATATAGTCCTTGTTCGTTTCTTATGAATAGTTGTTGCAGACGCCGGCGAACACAGTTCTCCCACAGCTGTTGAGATGTTGTGTGAGAAAACCGACTCCGTTCTTTTTGAGCAAGGAGCTGCAAAAAGAACCAAAAACAGCGTTTGGGGTATTTCGCGCCTGCGGGCGCGACTTGGGGCGCTGCCCCAAGTCCCCGGTCGCTTTTTGAAAAAAGCGACGCAAAAACTTTTCATTCGTTTGGGTTTGTTTAACACCCCGCCATTCTGTCTCGCAGGTCTGCGATGATCTTTTTTTCAAGTCTTGAGATGTACGACTGCGAAATGCCAAGATAGGCTGCGACCTCCTTTTGCGTCATCTCATCCCTGCCCGAAAGCCCGTATCGCAGCTCAATGATCAGACGCTCGCGCTCGTCTAACGTCGCCACCGCGCGTCGGATCGCCTCTCGCTCTTCCCTTTGCTCCAGCTCGTACGCCACGCCGTCCTCCTCGCTGCCGAGAATATCCGAGAGTAAAAGCTCGTTTCCGTCAAAATCCACGTTGAGCGGTTCATCCAGCGAGACCTCGCCGCCCTTGCCCGACTGCTTACGCAGATACATCAGAATCTCATTCTCGATACAACGCGACGCATAGGTGGCTAGCTTGATATTCTTATCTGAGCGAAAGGTATTCACCGCCTTGCAAAGCCCGATGGTTCCGATCGAGATCAGATCCTCGATCCCCGTACCCGTGCTCTCAAATTTTTTGGCAATGTACACCACAAGGCGTAGATTGTGCTCGATCAGTGCGTTTCTCGCATCCGGGTCGCCTGCCTCCAGCGCGGCAATCACCTCCGCCTCCTTTTCGGGTGCGTACGGCGGCGGCAGCAGCTCAGGGCCGTTGATATAGTATACGCCCTGCTTGCGCGAAAGCTTTTGCTTGATCCATAAGATCCATTTTTTGAATACGTTCATGTATTTGCTCCTTTATTATAACAAGGTTGCGGGGACAATGGCGCTATATTCCCCGCCAAGCGGCTGCCCCGAGGGGGCGATCAGCGCGTGCACCGCGCGCATCCTTCCGTTTGACTCTTCCAACATAATTTCATCCGGAAAAAGTGCAATGGCCATACTGCTGCCCTGCGCGGTTTGCATGGGCACGATGCGCATTCTATTGGTATGTATGCCTGCGTCTGTCTCTCTGCCCTCGCTCTCGACGGCACACCGCAGGTCGCGCGGCAGCCTCTGCAGCCATTGCTCCCGATCCGCCACGATGACGGGCGTGCCGCTGATCGGATCGCACAACAGGTTTCCGCTGTCACAAAGCCCCTGCAACTCCCAGGCAGCACCGCCCAGTCTGATACGCACCGTGCAGATGCGACGCGCGCTTTGTCTTGAAAACAGGCGTTGGCCAAACACGGCAGCAAGGGCTGAAGCCGTGGCAAGTGCCAAAAACATCCAGGCCGAAATGCCGTCTCCCGCCACCTCGTCCAGCGGCAGATCGGCTTTGTTGAGCAGGTGATAAAGTGCGGTCATACCGCCGCCCATGAGCGCGGAAATGCCGAAATACGTGCCGCAAAGCAGAACAATGCGGGGGATGCTGACGCCCTTTCCCGCAGCACAAACGGCGCACATGATCACGCAAACGCCCACGTCGATGGCCAACGCCACGCCCGAGCCGACCGATAAAAACAGCGACACAACGCTATAGACACCGCCCAAGACTGCCGAAAGCAGCAGCCTGCCCGTGTGCTGCTTCAGATGCAGCAGCTTGACGCTTAAGTAAAGGCACAGAAAATCCATGCTGAAATTGATCAGAAACAACAGATCCGCATACACGTCCAACTCCCCTCAGTCGAGTAGGCAATCTCGACACTCCTTTCAAATATTTTGGAAGTGAAAGGCT
>CAZCRV010000178.1:0-4300 GCA_964501175.1 uncultured Clostridium sp. | reverse complement strand
CCGTTTTGCCGAGCAGGAAAAGCAGCTTTTCCGCGTGCTTTTCATGTGCGACCGCAAAGGAAAAGAGCTACTCCCCTCCCCCGATTATTCGCAGTCGGTGGACATGATCATGAAGGCCAACGGCATTTCCAAAGAGGATGCCGAGCTCTGGCACTTGGAGATGTGGTGCTTTGTGCACGGCATCGGTACCATGCTGGCCACGTCCTACCTCTCGCTTGACCCTGAGCTGATCAGCCGCATGCTGACCGACGTCTACCAAGGCTTGCGGGCAAAATACACCAAGGAGGAGCATGCATGACAAACGCGATTGAGATCAGAAATCTGACCAAGCAATACAAGGACGTCACGGCGGTGGATCACCTTTCGCTGGACGTGCGATGCGGCGAGCTTTTCTCGCTACTGGGCGTCAACGGTGCGGGCAAAACCACCATCATCAAAATGCTTTGCTGTCTGACCGCACCCACCGAGGGCGACGCGATTTTGCTTGGCAAAAGCATTCGCACCGACGCGTCTGCCGTCAAGGCCATGATTGCTGTCTCCCCGCAGGAAACCGCCGTCGCGCCCGGGCTTTCGGTGCGAGAGAATTTAGAACTGATCTGCGGCGTGCACGGCTTTACCAAGCAAAAAAGAGAGACCAAAATTGCCGAGCTGACCGCGCTTTTGGGGCTTGATGCGGTCATGAAAAAGAAAGCGGGCAAGCTTTCGGGCGGCTGGCAGAGACGCTTGAGCATTGCCATGGCGCTGATCAGCGAGCCCGAGATCCTGTTTTTGGACGAGCCCACACTCGGGCTTGACGTGCTGGCGCGCAGCGATCTTTGGGACATCATCCGCGCGCTCAAGGGTAAGGTGACGGTCATTTTGACCACGCACTACATGGAGGAGGCCGAAGCGCTCTCCGACCGCATTGCCATCATGAAGGACGGCAAGCTGCTTGTCTGCGACACGGCCGACGCCATCAAGAAGGCTGTAGGCACGGACAGCTTTGAGCAGGCCTTTATCAACGTAGTAAAGGGGGTGCGCGCATGAGAATGCTGAGCTTTGCCAAGCGGAACGCGCTGGAAATTCTGCGCGACCCGCTCAATCTCTTCTTTGGCCTTGGCTTTCCCGTGGTGCTGATCCTGCTGCTCAGCATCATCCAGGCCAACATCCCGGTCTCGCTCTTTGAGATCGATCATCTGACCCCCGGTGTGACCGTGTTCGGCCTTTCCTTTATGACCATGTTCTCGTCCGTCATCATTGCAAAGGACCGCGGCAGCGCGCTTTTGCAGCGTCTTTACACCACACCCTTGACCCCTTCGGACTTTATCTTGGGTTACACGTTGCCCATGCTGCCCATTTCCTTGGCGCAGAGTGCAGTTTGCTACCTGGTTGCGCTGCCCTTGGGGCTTACCCCCTCGGTCAACGTCCTGTACGCGCTTGCCATGATCATCCCCGTTGCGCTGCTCTATATTGCCATGGGGCTCTTATTCGGCAGCATACTGACCGACAAGCAGGCAGGCGCGGTGTGCGGCTCGATTCTGACCAACCTCTCGGCCTGGCTCTCGGGCATTTGGTTTGACCTTGAGCTTGTGGGCGGCGTGTTCAAAAAAATCGCCTATGCCCTGCCCTTTGTGCACGCGGTGGAGATAGAGCGCGCGCTGATCGCGGGCGACTTTGCGGGCATTTTCCCTCACCTTTGGTGGGTGCTGGGCTACACCGTGGTGCTGATTGCGCTTGCGGTGCTCTTGTTCTTAAGACAAATGAAAAAGCAATAGTATAATTCGTAGTACCATGCTTCGATGAGATCTTAAAACATTTTTATGCAAACCGTCTGTCGGTAGGGGGTGACGTCCTCGACGCCCCTACCGACAGACGGTTTGCATGTCTATAGAGCATTCGCTGTTTGCGGCAATGATGTCACCTGAAATAAATCAAAATATTTCTTGTATTTGGCCGCGCTTCGTGCTATAATAGGCGTACATTGAGAAAAGGAAGGTCGGGCTTATGAGACTGCGCGTGGTCAGCTACAATATCCGCAACGGGCACGACGTGCGCCATGATATGTCGCTTTTGGCGGCAGATATTTTGTCGGTTGATGCCGATCTCGTGGGTCTGCAGGAGGTGGACGTGTGCACTTCGCGCGTAGGCGGCCGCGACACACTTGCCGAGCTTGCGCGTGCACTTGGCTGGGAGCACTACGCCTTTTGCCGCGCCATCGATTTTGCGGGCGGTCAGTACGGCACGGCAATCCTTTCGCGCTATCCCATCAAGTCCGCCAAGGTCATAGACCTGCCAAGTAAGGGGGCACGAGAAAACCGCTCCGTGGGTCACGCGACCCTGGAAGTGCACGGTGAGCGCGTGGACTTTTTCAACACGCACCTGTCGGTTGAGTCAAGTGCGATGCGCGCACCGCAATTTGACGCGCTGGCAGACTTGACCGCGCAATATCCCTCGTGGGTACTGACGGGCGATTTCAACACCGCCGATCTTTCCTGCTTTGCCGCATTCAAGGGCGCAAGCCTTGCAAATCCGGGCAGGTACGCCACCTTCCCCGAGTCGGGCGAGGGCATCGACAATATTCTCTGCAGCTCCGATTGGCGCATCACCACCACGGGCACTTTGCAAAATCACCACTCCGACCACCTTCTTTTGTGGGCGGACGTCGAAAAATAAACCAAACGAAAGGAGCAAAACCGCCATGTACGCACGCGTTTACGTAGAGATCACCAATATCTGCAATATGGCCTGCTCCTTTTGCCACGGCCACGGCCGTACACCGCGCCGCATGAGCAAGGACGAATTTTCCCGCGTGATGGACGCTTTGGACGGACAGACCAAATTCGTTTACTATCACTTAATGGGCGAGCCGCTGACCCACCCCGACTTGCCAAATTTCCTGCGCATGGCCAAGGAGCGCGGATTCCGCTCGGTCATCACCACCAACGGCACGCTGCTCTCTCGTCGCAAGGACGAGATCATTGCCGTCGCTCCGCACAAGGTCAGCATTTCGGTGCACAGCTTTGAGGACGGCAGCGACCAAGCCTTTGACGCGTATCTGGAGAATATCACCGACTTTGCCGACGCCGCCTCGCGCGCGGGCATTATCGTGGTTTTTCGCTTATGGAACAAGGGCTTTGACGGCGGCAGAAACGCGCGCATCGAGGCTTTCTTGCGCGAGCGCTTGGTGGGCGAATGGGCCGAGAACACGCGTGGCATCCGCATCCGCGACAAGCTGCATCTGGAGTGGGGCGACCGCTTTACCTGGCCCGACAAGGACGCACCGTGCCAAGGTGACGAGGTCTTTTGCTACGGCCTTGGCGACCATTTCGGCATACTTGCAAATGGCACGGTCGTGCCCTGCTGTATGGACAGCGACGGCATTATCAGCTTAGGCAACGTATTCACCGATCCGCTCTCCGACATTCTCGCCTCGCCCCGTGCCCGCGCCATGACCGAGGGCTTTGCCTGCCGCCGCGCCACCGAAGAGCTTTGCCGCAGATGCGGATATGCAAGGAGATTTTTATAAGAAAGGCTTATATACGAGGAGGAGCAAGCCCCTCCCCTACCCGATTTTTGAGTCACATATCATGCCGCAAAGCACAGGCGACCCAAAACATCGGACGGTAGGGGAGGGGCTTGCTCCTCCTTGGCCAACATAAACAACGTATAGCATTGCTTAAAATCAAAACATTTCAAGTAATCGAACGCAAGTCAACACCTTGACAAATCCACTTTCGCGCATTATAATATTCCATATACTTATTTTCCCAAGGAACCATCGTTATGAAACTCTTTCTTCGGGGATTGCGTTCGGGCATTCCCATCGGTCTTGGATACCTCTCGGTATCCTTTACATTCGGCATCATGGCCATATCCATGGGCTTTACCTGGTGGCAGGCGGTCATCATTTCCATGACCACCGTGACCTCGGCGGGCCAGCTTGCCGCGCTTGACATTATGATCAATCCCGGGCAGTACGCCGCCATGCTGATCTCTCAGCTGACCGTCAATGTCCGTTATTCCTTTATGTCCATCTCGCTCTCTCAAAAGGTCACAGAAAAATTCACAGGGCTCAAGCGTTGGCTGCTCGGCTTTTTCATGACCGACGAGATCTTTGCCGTGGCTGCGGCCGAGGACGAGGTTGACCCCAAGTTCTTTGCAGGACTTTCGGTCATCCCCTACGTGGGCTGGACGCTGGGCACGCTGCTGGGCGCACTGGTGGGCAACGTGCTGCCTGCCATGGTCATGAGCGCGCTTTGCCTTGCCATTTACGGCATGTTCTTGGCCATTGTCGCCCCCGTGGCAAAGGGCTCGCGCGCGG
>CAZCRV010000177.1:0-4318 GCA_964501175.1 uncultured Clostridium sp. | reverse complement strand
AAGGTCGGCGACGGCGACGGGCAGTTTTCCACCGACGCGAAGGCCCGCGCAGAGCAGATCGTCGCGCTGCAGAACGAGCGACTTGTCGCACAAGTCAAGCGTTGCTACGAAACCGTAGAATGCTTCCGCAAGAGAATGGACGAGCTGGGACTTACCCCTGACGACGTTCACGGCGTCGAGGACCTTGCAAAGCTCCCCTTCTCCTACAAGAGTGACCTTAGAGATTACTACCCCTTCGGCCTTTTTGCAACCCCCATGTCCGAGATCGTGCGCGTGCACGCGTCGTCCGGTACGACGGGCAAGAGAATCGTAGTCGGCTATACCAGAAACGACCTGGAGATCTGGTCGGACTGCGTGGCAAGAATGATGGAGGCGGTCGGCCTTGACGAGAGCGACATCATTCAGGTTTCTTACGGCTACGGCCTGTTTACGGGCGGCCTTGGCGCACACGGCGGCGGCGAGATGCTGGGCGCAACCGTGATCCCCATGTCCTCGGGCAACACTGCTTTGCAGATCCAGACCATGGTGGACTTTGGTGCCACCGCGCTTTGCTGCACGCCCTCTTACGCGCTGTATCTGGGCGAGGAGATCGAGCGTCTTGGCCTCAAAGGACAGCTCAAGCTCAAGGCGGGCATTTTCGGTGCAGAGCCCTGGAGTGAGGACATGAGACTGCAGATTGAGGACAAGCTGGGCCTGAAGGCTTACGACATTTACGGCCTTTCCGAAATTCTCGGCCCCGGCGTCTCCTGCGAATGTGAATGCCAGGCGGGCATGCACGTATGGGAAGACCACTTTATTCCCGAGATCATTGACCCCGACACCTGCGAGGTGCTGCCTGCAGGACAGTCCGGTGAGCTGGTGTTCACCACCATCACCAAGGAGGGCTTCCCTCTGATCCGTTACCGCACCCGCGACATCTGCTCGCTCAACTATGAAAAGTGCGCTTGCGGCAGAACCCACGTGCGGATGCGCAAACCCAGCGGCAGAAGCGACGACATGCTGATCATCCGCGGCGTCAACGTATTCCCCTCTCAGATCGAGGAGGTCCTGCTCAAGGTCAGCGGCGGCGACATCACGCCCAACTATCAGATCGTGGTAGACCGCGTCAACAACACCGACACCTTTGACGTCAACGTGGAAATGAGCGAGACGCTGTTCGCGGACGATATCCGTTCGATCGAGGCAGTCGAAAAGCGCATTACCTCGGGTCTTCGCGATATGCTTGGCATTTCCGCCAAGGTGCACCTGGTCAACCCCAAGACCATTGCGCGCAGCGAGGGCAAGGCAAAGCGCGTGATCGACAACAGAAAGTATTGATTCAGGAGGTTTTTATGAAGGTAAAGCAGCTTTCCGTATTTATTGAAAACCGCAAGGGCAATCTTGCACCCGTTCTGTCGCACCTCTCCCGCGGTGGTGTGGACATCAGCGCGCTCTCTTTGGCAGACACCTCTGATTTCGGCGTTTTGCGCCTGATCGTGGACAAGGTGGACCTGGCCCAGCAGATTCTCTCCGAGGACGGTGTGATCGTCAAGGTCACCGAGGTGCTGGCCGTGGTCATGAACGACCATCCGGGCGGCGCTACCGAGGTTGTCAACATCTTGGCCGACAACCACATCGAGATCGAATACATGTACGCCTGCGCAGGCAAGACCTTGGGCAAGGCACTCATGATCGTACGCGTGGACGACCCCGCAAAGGCCGAGGAGATCCTGTGCGCCAACGGCTTTGGCGACACCAAGGCAAACGAGATTTACAGAATTTGATTGTTTCAACGCAATAGAAAAATCCTCCGCAAAACGCGGAGGATTTTTTTGTGATAGGATAACATGCGGGAGGCGAAACGCCTCCCCTACGCAAATGCTTCCATCTATTCTTCGTAGGGGAGGGGTTCCCCTCCCGCCGTATTCGTCAAAAATCAATCCTTTTTCTTTTTGCACGCAACGGCTGCTGCGGCTGCGACTGCCAACGCTGCCACGGGTGCTGCTACCGACTTGCATCCGCTCGGTTGCTCGTTCTGCTCCCCGTCGGACTCCGATTCGGGCATCACGCAAGGCTCGTTAGGCGCACCGTTGAGCACGCGGAAGCTGTACGCGGGCAATGTGATGCTGTATACGCCCTCGGTGTCCGTCACCTTGCCGTCTGGCTTGATCTGCTCCCCGTCGGTTGGCAGCGTGCTTTCGCTGAACAGATAACTATCCATCTCGCAATCAAACAGACTTGTGGAAATATTGACCACCTGCTCGGCTGCCGAGCGGTTGATGGCGATCAGAGTCCACGCACCCTCGGGCGATTTGACGCAAACGGCATCGATCAGGCCGCCGTCCTCGCCCGTCACGGGGTACACCGTCGAGCCCTTGGGGATATAATTGCACAACAGCCCCCACGCGTAATAGGTGGGGCGATAGCTCCATTCCCCATCGGTCTTATAGCCGATCAGACCCATGCTCATAAGCCCGTAATTGTCGCCGCCGGTCTCGTTATAATAGTAGTAGACGTCATGCAAGGGCCAGTAGGAAAGTCCCGATGCGCCCGCGCCAAGTGAGTTGACCGCCATGGATGCGATAAACAGACCTCTACCGTAGGTCTCGGTAGACGCTGCATAGTACGCGCCCTGCGCGCTGCCGTCACCGAATTCACCGAAAATATACGGCTTTTCGGTGGAATAGTTCACTCTGCCGCCAACAAACTCGTCGATCATATCGTCTAAATACGGCATATCGTAGCTCCAGGAATAGGTGTGCGAGTCAAACATATCGCACACGTCACCCAGCTCATCATACGCGCGGCAGTACCAGCCAAGGCTGTTGGAATCATCCGCGCCGATCAGCTTGACGGAATCGCGCAGCCCCGCGTCCTTCAAATAGGCATCCACCGTCTTATAGTACTGCACGTAGCGGTCAAAATCCACAACTCCGCCCGAAACCTTGAAGGAATAGCTGGGCTCGTTTTGCAAGATCACGCCCTTGACGCAATCATACCCCAACTGCTCCTTGACATAGCGCAGCACCGTGACCACGTTCTCGGCCATTTCGTCCAGATCATTGGGCGCGCTCAGCCAGTCGCCGCAATCGGGATAGGACAGCCAGTCCCCTGCCGCCGCGCCCCACCAGGTCAGCGTGACGTCCACGCCAAGCTCCTGACAAACCTTCAAGTACGCAAAGGTGCACGTGCCCTCGTCCGAATCCCAACGGAAATTGGCAAAATCCGCGCTCTTCGGGTCATCGTTATCGTTTGCCGGCTCAAACCACTCGGGCATGACCATCATACGCACACTCTGCAGCCCCATTTCATCCATGCGCTGCTTGATCAGCTCCAGATCCTGCTCGGTCACGCCGCGCTCAAGATTGACAGGCAGCAAAAGCTTCGGATCCCACTCGCAGCCAAGGCCAACCGTGGTAAACTTGTTGGGCGTCTCGGAAACGGCCAGATCATACGTGCCGGGGCTTGCCTCCGCACCAACGTTGGTCATTTCTCCGAGCACCACGTTATCCACCAGCACAGTACCCGTGCTGAACCAAAGCCTGGGGCCTGCGTTGACCGCGGCCACGTTCTCGTTGGTGATGGTAAAGATAAAGTTGATCTTGACCCAATCGTTGCTGGTGCCGTAATGCGAGGAGGACGCCATCTCGCCGATGTTGTTGCCCGCGGCGTCATACATGGTCATGCCCAAAATGACGCCCATGCCCTCGGGAGAAACGTTCTCATATTTGATGTCCGCCTGCAGGATGTAAGTCTTGCCGTACTTCATGTTTCCATACTGGAACACGCTGTTGGCCATGGGTGTATTATTCGTGATGCGCAAAGCACCCGAGCCGTCCACACCCTCGCCCTTGGCAAATTCCGCCGTACAATTGGACGGGTCGTTGCTCCAGGACTGCCAGTTATTGATCTTTTTTTCAAAATTACCGTTCTTGAACATGTTTTCCTGGGCTGCGCCCACACCGAAAACCGCGCAAGCCGACAGTAAAAGCAGGCAGGAAATACCCGCACAGATCCAACGCTTGAACATACAAACTCCTCCGTTGTCATATTTTGATCATTTTTATTATAGCATACCGCAAAGGCTTGTGTCAAGCAGCTTTCGGTCATCACAAAAACTCCCCTGCCAATGGGTGATGTCCTTAACGGAGAATTTACACTTTGACAAAAGCGCGAGCATCGCATTTGTCTGGTCAAATACTTTATGAGCTAAGCCCAAACCCTTATACAAGCAAAAAAGAGAGAACAAACGGTTCAAGCCGTAATGTCCTCTCTTTTTCTGTTAGTGATGTTTTTGCTATCGCAAAAGTGATGTTATTCGCTTCGCTCATAATGATGT
>CAZCRV010000176.1:0-4332 GCA_964501175.1 uncultured Clostridium sp. | reverse complement strand
TCGAGGCCTTTGGCGCGTGGGCAGAGAAAAAGCTTTACGGCAAGGTCAGCATGGGTATCGTGCGCTGCACCTTTATCATCGACGAGCGAGGGGTTGTCACCCGCGTCATGCCCAAGGCAAAGCCCGATACAAACGCCCAAGAGATTTTGGAAATACTCTGATCCCTGTAGGGACCGGCGTCCCCGACGGTCCGCAAAAAAAAGACCGAGTTCATCAGAACTCGGTCTTATTATTATTATTTTACTTTCTTTTCTTTTTGAAAACCAAGCAGGGAACTGCCGCAAAGCCGATCAGAATGATTGCGCTGCCCACGACGGACTTGCATCCGCCGGGCTGCTCTTGGGCGGGATCGGTTTCCTCGGTCTGCTCACTTGTCTGCTCGCTCGGAACAAACTGTTCTGCCGTTTCGGGGTTCACGCAATTCTGGAAGGTATAGTTGAGTCTGCCTAAGGGAGCTGCGTCACCGTCTGTGTAGAACTGCTCCATGGTGGTGATCTCGGTCTTGCTGTCCGCCCACTTGAACTGCAGCTTAATACCTGTCGGGTTGGTGATGCCCAGCATTTCCATGGGAACCTCGATCATCATCTTGTTTTCCTTGGCTCTGTAGGCAACCTCACCAACCACCTCAAAGGAGTAAGCACCGTCGGTGCCGTTGTAGCGGGCTACCGTGGTGGTAAATTCGCCCTTGGCGTCGTAGTTTACGATGTAATCGTAGCCGTACCAGCCGGTCTCTGCGTTGCAATCGATATCCAAAAACAGCTGCATCCAGGTGGAACCTGTGTCGTACATGGTGATGTAATCCACGGTCTCTACGTAGAAGTAGAGGTTCTTTGTATCGGCGGTCACCTTGGAGGAGACGATGTCGTTTCTGCCCGAGTCGTTGGTGTACTTGACTCTGCCCATGCCATACGCGTCGCGGTGTACGGTATCTGCTGCGGGGTCGGTGTAGTTGACGATGACCTTATCCCATGCGTCAAAGTCGCCCGTGACGTTGATGGCGTTGCGGGCATCCTGCACGATCACGGGGGCAGTACCCTTGAGACGCTGGATGTTATAGACCAGCTGCATGTAGTAGTTATCAAAGTAGCCGCCCTTCATCATTTCGATGTCGCGGGAGAATTCGTTGGACGCGCAGTCCACAAAGCCGATCTTATCGGGGTAATCCTGTCTTTGTGCCATCCATTCGTTCCATCCCGTGACAAGCACGTAAGGAACATCCGCTTCAAGGGCTCTGTCCCATTGTGCCTGGAAATTAAGGCCCTGCACGTACAGATCGGGATTGTCCCTGAGCTTGAGATAATACGAGGTGCGCGTTTTGGCCGAATTGACGTCGCCCGTAAAGGATCTGCCAAGGTTGGTCTTGTCACCGTAGATTGCGGAATCAGAGAAGCAGGCGGTACCCAGATGCTGTGCAACCGAGACGTTGATCACGCTGGGGTTGCCATTTGCGTCGTTATAGACGTTCTGCGGCCACTCAAAATCCATCCAGGGCCAGCCGTTTTCCTTCATGTCCTCGGTGGGCCATTGATTGAGCTTGATGGTAAAGAAATCGTTGATATTTGCCTCGTAGGGAGCCACGATGGCGGGCTTGCCGTCGATCATGTACCAGGTGTCGGGATAATAACCGGGCTCGTAGATCTCCTCGTAGATCTGACGGACACGGACCTGTGCGTCGGTGTTGGTATAGAACATGACCTCGGGTGCGTCGTAGCCCTGCTCGTTGAATTCGTGCAGGATGGCCATCAGCTTGAGCGCAATCGCGGAATAGGTGGCAAGGTTGGTGGTGTCAAAGAACAAGAAGTCCACGCCTGCGTTCATCAAAAGCTCCACGTGCTTGCGCATGACGTATTCGTCGTCAATGTAGTAGTAGCCGTAAAGCGGCTCGTTCCAGTAGTGCCAGGTGTGTACCTTACCCCAAAGCGGGTTGTTGACGTTGCCTGCGTCGTCGCCTGCCGCGTCAATGATCTGCTGCATGTTCTGCACGCCGTGGTCGCCGTGCTGGCCGTGCCACAAAAAGTAGAACATGCCAACGTCGTGATCCTCGTTCACAACGCCAACCTCGGAGGAATCAAACAGGGAACGGTCCAGATCGTCCGTGCCCGCATAGCCGCCAAACAGGTTGACTTCGTTATTGGGAACGGTATAGGAGACTGCATTCTCGCCCTCCCCATAGGAGATGGTGGCGTATTTGCCATCGTCGGAATAGGTGATCTTGAGCGTGCCGGCATAGTTATCGTCGGCAGAAGGGGTGATCTCAGTATATTCGGGATCTGGCCACTCGGTCTTTGGAAGTGTGGTAGCCTCCTGTTTCTCCTGCTCCTGCTTTGCTGCGTATTCACGGTAAGCAGCAAAATCGAAATCCTGTGCCTTTTGCTCGCTGTCAAAGAAAGCAAAGAAGCGAATGTCGATCTTGTCACCATCTTTGATGCCCGCATGTGCATGCAAGGGGTCGAAGCGCAGCTGTGTAAAGGATACGTTCTCCACGTCAGCCCAGCCGTCGCAGCGCACGATCAGCTTGTGCCATTCGCCGTCGGCATCCCAGTTCCATTCTAAGTGCGAAGCGGGATCCTGCGAAACGATGACGCCGTCGGTTCTGCCGACGTACATCTCGCCCATGACATTGACTCTGGTGCGATATTCGATCACCAGATATTTCGCCTCTGCCACCTTGATCTCGGGCGTAGGCAGATTCATTGCAGGGTCGTTGGCGGATGCCGTAAAGGTGCAGTATTCACCTTCGGTGACCGCGCAGGTCATATTGGCCACGCCGCTGAAGCTTTGGGTAATTTTGGGATCGGTGAAATCGTAAATGCAAGAGGGGATTGCCTCATAGTCCTCGGCACCGTACGCAAGCATGATCAAAGAGCTTGCCAGCAGCGCACAAACCAAGAGCAAACAGAATATGCGTTTTTTCATTTCGTTACCTCCAAAGAGAATCATACAATAGTTATTATACACGTTTTCCGTCTTACTGTCAAGAAAAGGCAGGGCGTGCGAAATTTTTTGGTAAATTTACAAAAATCACTTGCGCCCGAAGTGGTCAAACTGCTATAATAGAAAAGCAAAACCGAAAGGAGCACGCCATGAGCCAATATTTAGACTATCTTTGTGGGGCCGCGCAAAAGGCCGGCGGCACGTTTTATAAAATCACCGAAATTCACAAGGGCAATATCGAGACCGTTACGCTGAACCAGGGCAACGCCTGCCAGAACAGCTATTCGGTGGCCAAGTCCTTTGTGGTGAGTGCCATAGGCATGCTGTACGATCAAGGGCTGATCGATATGGACGAGCGCATCGTGGACATTTTTGCGGACGAGCTGCCCTGTGGCATGGACGAGAAGTGGCAGCACATGACCGTGCATCACGCCATGACGCACACCTGCGGCTTTCCGCTCGGATATCTGGACATCGATGCCATTGACGCGACCACGCTGGGCACGGACGACTATCTGACCTATCTCTTCAAAACCAAGCTTGATTTTGTGCCCGGGGAGAAGTGGGCGTACAGCGACGCGGCCTTTTATCTGCTCTCGCGCGTGGTCAGCAAAAAGAGCGGGGAAAAGGTGGACGATTTCCTTTGGACGCGCCTGTTTTATCCGCTGGGCTTTCGTGAAATGGCGTGGAGCAAGTGCCCGAAGGGATATCCCATCGGTGCGACGGGGCTTTATATTTACACCGAGGACATGGCAAAGCTTGGCGAGTTGTATCTGCGCGACGGCGTTTGGCAGGGCAAGCGCATTTTGTCAAAGGAGTGGTGCGAGATCACGCGTAAGCGCGGCTATGAGTTCCACAATATTTGCTCAGGAAAGGCATACGGCAAGGGTGGCGCGTTCGGGCAAATGCTGCTCTACATCCCCGAGCAGGAGCGCGTGGTCGCATGGCATTCCTTCGGCGGTGGGGATCTTTTGCCCGCGGTGACGCTTTGGAAGGAATAAAGTGAGGTAAAAATGTCAGAACAATACTACAAGCCTTGCAGAGAGCTTGATACTGCCAACGAGCTGATTGAGAAATACTTTCATACACAGCAATATGAGAAGTGCTTTGACGGGCATTTGGCTCTTGCCGAGCAGGGCTATCCTCTTGCAGAGTGTCAGATCGGCTACTTCTATTACGACGGTCTCGGCGTAGAGAAAGACCTTGAAAAAGCGGTATATTGGACACGCAGAGCCGCCGATCACGGCGACCGTGACGGACAATGCAACCTTGCTTGGTTCTATGAGGATGCCATCGGCGTAGAACGTGATATGGAGCAAGCAATCTTTTGGTATCGAAAGGCGGCTCTGCAGGATCACGACCTTGCCATCGAAAAATGCAAGGAGCTTGGTGTCGATC